>CBIHPZ010000191.1:0-6902 GCA_966211865.1 uncultured Aquabacterium sp. | reverse complement strand
CTCGCACAGCGTGATCCTGCCGCAGGTCACCTTCGGCATCGCGGTGCGCATGGCCGTCATGTCCATCATCGCGGGCAACGAAGCATGAACGGCCGCGCACGCCTGCTGCTCCCTGCGTCGGCTCTCCGGAAACCAGCATGAAGATCCTGATCAAGAACGGCCGCGTCGTCGACCCGGCCTCGGGCCGCGACGAGCGCGCGGATGTCGCCATCGCCTCCGGCCGCATCGTCACGATCGGCGCCGTGGGTGCGGAGTTCGATGCCGACCGCACGATCGACGCCACGGGCTGCGTCGTCGCGCCGGGGCTGGTGGACCTGGCGGCGCGCCTGCGCGAGCCCGGCCATGAACACGAGGGCATGCTGGAAAGCGAACTGAACGCGGCCGCCGCGGGCGGCGTCACCAGCCTCGTCTGCCCGCCCGACACCGACCCCGCGCTGGACGAGCCGGGCCTGGTGGAGATGCTGAAGTTCCGCGCCCGCAAGCTCTCGCTGTGCCGGCTGTTCCCGCTCGGCGCCTTGACGCGCGGACTGGAAGGCAAGGTGCTCACCGAGATGGCCGAGCTCACCGAGGCCGGCTGCGTCGGCTTTGCCCAGGCCGACGCCCCGGTGCGCGACACCCTGGTGCTGATGCGTGCGCTGCAGTACGCCGCCACCTTCGGCTACACCGTGTGGCTGCGGCCGCAGGACGCGTGGCTGGGGCAGGGCGTGGCGGCCAGCGGTGCGGTGGCGACGCGCATGGGCCTCTCGGGCGTGCCGGTGGCGGCCGAGACGATCGCGCTGCAGACCATCATCGAACTGGTGCGCGCCACCGGTGCCCGCGTGCACCTGTGCCGGCTGTCCAGCGCGGCCGGCATCGCGCTGCTGCGCCAGGCCAAGGCCCAAGGACTGCCGCTCACCGCGGACGTCAGCATCAACTCGCTGCACCTGACCGACGTCGACATCGGCTTCTTCAACGCCGCCATGCGCCTGACCCCGCCGCTGCGCCAGGGCGCCGACCGCGACGCGCTGCGCGCCGCGCTGGCCGACGGCACCGTGGACGCGCTGGTGTCCGACCACACGCCGGTGGACGAGGACGCCAAGAACCTGCCCTTCGCCGAGGCCGAGCCTGGCGCTACCGGTCTCGAGTTGCTGCTGAGCCTGGCGCTGAAGTGGGGTGCCGAGTCCGGCCTGCCTCTGGCGAAGACGCTGGCCCGCGTCACCAGCGAGCCGGTGCGCGTGCTGGGCGACGCGCTGGGCTCGCTCGCCTCCAGCGCCGGGCGGCTGATCGAGGGCGGCGTGGCCGACGTGTGCGTCTTCGACCCCGAGGCCACCTGGACCGTCGCGCCCGGCGCGCTGAAGAGCCAGGGCCGCCACACGCCGTTCGCCTTCGATGCGACCGGCATGGCGCTGCCAGGTCGCGTGCGCGCCACGCTGGTGGCCGGCACCGTGGCCCACGAAGACGCGCCCCGCTGAGCCTTCCACGATGACCCGACGGCTGCGCGCCGCCTGGCGTCTGCTGCGCGTGGCCCTGCACCTGGCGCATGGCATGGCCATCGTGGCGCTGCGTTGGCGCGCGCTGGATGCGCCGGCGCGCGAGGCACGCGTGGCCTGGTGGGCCGGCAAGCTGCTGCGCGTGCTGGGGCTGCGCCAGGTGCTGCACGGCAGCTTCCACCCGGGCCCGGTGCTGCTGCTGGCCAACCACGTCTCCTGGCTGGACATCCTGGCCATCCACGCGGTGTGCCCACGCGCGCGCTTCGTCTCCAAGGCCGACGTGCGCGCCTGGCCGCTGCTGGGCTGGCTGGTCGCTTCGGTCGGCACGCTCTTCATCGAGCGTGAACGCAAGCGCGACGCGCTGCGCGTGGTGCACCAGGTGGCCGCCGCCCTGGCCGATGGCGACACCATCGCCGTCTTCCCCGAAGGCACCACCGGCGACGGCCGCGTGCTGCTTCCTTTCCACGCCAACCTGCTGCAGGCCGCGATCTCGGGGGGCCATCCCGTGCAGCCGGTGGCGCTGCGCTACCACCAGCCGGGGCAGCGCTTCAGTGCCGACGTGGCCTGGCTGGGCGAGACGACGCTGCTGCAGAACCTGTGGTCGGTGCTCTGCGCCGAATCGCTGGCGGTGGAACTGAGCGTTCTGACCGCGCAGGGAAGCCGCCATGCCGACCGTCGCGCGCTGGCGGCCCATGTGCAGGAGGCGATTGCCACGGTGCTGGACGCCGGTGCCGCGGCGCCTGAGCCGCCCGCTTGAACCTTGGCAGGCCGACTGCGCGGCCTGGCGCGCGGCGCGGGGTGGGTGCGTCGCGGATGCGGTCAGCCGGTGGGGAGGCGGGTGCGCATGCCGGTTGCGGAAGCTGGCGCGGGCGCGGGCAAGCACGGGCTGGTCGGCACGAGGCCACAGGTCTAGAGTGGCCTTTGCGCTCCGGCGGCGTTGTCGGGCGCAGGAAGGCGCTCGTGGCATCGCAGATGCTGAAGCTGGTGTCCGGCCAGTTGAAGGTGGGCACCGCCTTGCCCTTCAGCGTGCGCGACGAGCAGGGCAAGCTGCTGCTGGCCCGCGGCCAGATGATCGACACCGACCAGCAACTGGCCGTGCTGCTGGCCCGCGGCCTGTATGCCGACCAGGATGAGGTCAAGGCCGCCCGCGAGGCACGCGCCGCGGCTCCCGACAACGGTCGCCGTCGCACCTTGTTCGATCTCTGGGAACAGATCGCCTGGCAACTGGACCGCCTGCAGAAGAGCGTCGGCGCCGAGCCGGGTTTCGAGGCGCGCTGCGACCAGTTCGTCACCGCGTTCCAGGACCTGGTGCAGCGCGACGTCGACATCGCGATCTTCCTGTCCGTGCGCCAGGATGCCCGGCGCCTGCCGCTGTATGGCCTCACGCATGCGCTGCACACGGCGCTGGTGTGCCACCTGCTGGGCCAGCGCATGGGTTGGGATGCGGCGCCCGCGCGCAGCCTGGTGAAGGCCGCGCTGACCATGAACCTCGGCATCACCGAACTGCAGGGCCGCATGGCGGCCACGGGGCGCATCACCGAGGCCCAGCGCGAGCAGGTGCGCCAACACCCGCAGCAGGCCTTCGACCTGCTCAGCGCCGCCGGCGTGGCCGACGTGTGCTGGCTGGAGGCGGTGCTGCAGCACCATGAACGCCAAGGGGGTGGAGGCTACCCCGCCCAGTGCGCCGCGCCCAGCGAATGGGCGGTGGTGCTGCGCATGGCCGACGTCTTCATGGCCAAGATCAGCGCGCGCGCCGACCGGCCGCCGCTGAAGGTGCAGGATGCCGCGCGGCAGATGTTCGCCGAGGCCCAGGGCAACCCCGTGGCCGCGGCAATCATCAAGGAATACGGCATCTACCCGCCGGGCAATGCCGTGATGCTGGCCTCGGGCGAGCTGGCGGTGGTGATCCGCCGCGGCGCCACCGCGGTGACGCCGCTGGCGGCGGCCATCACCGACAAGGCCGGCATGCCCACCGTGGGCACCGCGCGGCGCGACACCGGGCAGCCGGCCTTCGCGATCAAGGGCGCCGCGACCGACCTGAGCCTGGTGCAGCGCGTGCCGCCCGAGCGGCTGTACGGCCTGGCGGAATGATGGGAGTGGCCGGTCCTGTGGGGGCGATACGACCCGCGGGCGCGGGCGCGCGGTCCGGCAGCAACTGCCGCGCCAGGGCGGGCGCTCAGGCGGCCGCGGGTGCTCCCGCCGTGCTCAGGCCTTGCCCTGGCTGGCGACCGCAGCGGCCGCCTTGGCGGCGGCCTCGGGGTCGCCCAGGTATTCGCGCTTGATCGGCTTCAGGTCCGCGTCCAGTTCATAGACCAGCGGGATGCCGTTGGGGATGTTGAGGCCCACGATGTCGGCGTCGCTGATGCCGTCCAGGTACTTGACCAGCGCGCGGATCGAGTTGCCGTGCGCGGCGATGACCAGGCGCTGGCCGCCGCGGATGGCGGGCGCGAGCACCTCGTTCCAGAACGGCAGCACGCGTGCCACCGTGTCCTTCAGGCATTCGGTCAGCGGGATCTGCTCGGGCCGCAGCTTGGCGTAGCGCAGGTCCTGGCGCTGGCCGCGCGGGTCGTTGGGCTCCAGCGCGGGCGGCGGCGTGTCGTAGCTGCGGCGCCAGATCAGCACCTGCTCGTCGCCGTACTGGCGCGCCATGTCGGCCTTGTTCAGGCCCTGCAGCGAGCCGTAGTGGCGCTCGTTCAGGCGCCAGTCCTTGACCACCGGCAGCCAGGTGCGGTCCATCTGGTCCAGCGCATGCCACAGCGTCCAGATGGCGCGCTTGAGCACCGAGGTGTAGGCCACGTCGAACTCGTAGCCGGCGGCCTTCAGCAGGCGCCCGGCCTCCTGGGCCTGTGCGACGCCGGTGGGCGTCAGCTCCACGTCGGTCCAGCCGGTGAAGCGGTTCTCGAGGTTCCAGGTCGATTCGCCATGGCGAATCAGCACGAGCTTGTACATGGGGTGCTGCGATGGGCGGTTGGGCAAAGCCGCGAATTCTATAATCCGCCCCCTTTCGAGCCCCCGCGACCGCCGCGCCCCACGCCTGTGAAGTTCCTCATCGACAACTGGCACCTCGTCCTGCTCGCGGCCGGCTCCGGCGGCCTGCTGCTGTGGCAGACGCTGCAGAAGACCCAGGGCGGCGCCATCGGCACGTCCGAGGCGGTGCGCCTCATCAACCGCGAGAAGGCCGTGCTGGTCGACGTCAGCGAGCCGGCCGAGTTCGCCGCCGGCCATGCCAAAGGCGCACGCCACATCCCCTTCGGCTCGCTCGAGGGATCGAAGGACCTGCCCAGCAACAAGTCCCTGCCGCTGGTGCTGATGTGCGCCACCGGCGCGCGCGCCAACCGCGCTGCCGGGCTGCTGCGCAAGGCGGGCTACGAGAAGGCGGTGGCGGTGTCCGGCGGCCTGAACGCCTGGCGCGAGGCCAGCCTGCCGGTCGAAAAGGGCGCTGCCTAGCACGATGGGCGAGCGGGCTGCTGGTCCGCAGTGCCGGCAAGGCCATTGAGGGGCCGCGACAATCGCGGCTTCGTTGTTCCGCTCTCGCAGTGCCTTGCCCATGACGCCCGTCCGGATGTACACCACCCAGGTCTGTCCCTACTGCATTCGCGCCAAGGCGCTGCTGAAGCAGCGCGGCGTGGAAGCGATCGACGAGATCCGCGTCGACCTGAACCCTGGCGAGCGCGACCGCATGATCGAGCTCACCGGCCGCCGCACGGTGCCGCAGATCTTCATCGGCGACACCCATGTGGGCGGTTGCGACGACCTGATGCTGCTCGACCGCACGGGCGGCCTGGAGCCGCTGCTGAAGGGCGCTGCCGGCGCCAACTGAACGAAGGCGTCGCGCACCCGGCGGCCGAGGCGCCGCGAGCGATAATCCGCGCCCGAAGCCGGCCCGCCAACCTTGACGGTGGCGGGCCTTGCCTTTACCGCCTCTCTCATTTCCACGAGACCTCTGCCCATGGCCGACCAAGACGCAACCCCGGTGTTCCAGATCCAGCGCATGTACCTGAAGGACCTGTCGCTGGAGCAGCCGAACTCGCCGCAGATCCTGCTCGAGCAGCAGCAGCCGCAGGTCGACATCAACCTGGCGATGGCCGCCAGCGGCGTGGCGGAGGGCATCTTCGAGGTCACGGTCACCGCCACCGTCACGACCAAGCTGAAGGACCGCACGCTGTTCCTCATCGAGGCCAAGCAGGCCGGCATCTTCGAGATCCGCAACGTGCCGGAAGACCAGCTGCAGGGCATCCTCAGCATCGTCTGCCCGCAGATGATCTACCCCTACCTGCGCGCCATCGTGTCGGACGTCTGCACCCGCGCCGGCTTCCCGCCCATCATGCTGACCGAGGTCAACTTCCAGGCCATGTTCGAGGCCCAGCAGGCGCAGGCCCAGAACGGCAACGGCAGCGGCGTGCTCAGCAGCGCCAACTGATCCGCGTTTCACGTTTGTCGATGCGCATCGCCGTGCTCGGCGCCGGCGCCTGGGGCACGGCCATGGCCATGGCCGCGGCGCCGCGGCACCAGGTGCTGCTGTGGGCGCGCGACGCGATGCAGGCCGAGGCCCTGCGCCGCGAACGCCGCAACCGGCGCTACCTGCCCGAAGTCGAACTCCCGCCTGAACTGGCGATCGGCACCGACCACGCCGCCGCGCTCGAGCACGGGCGCAGCGGCCTCATCGTCATCGCCACGCCGATGTCCGGGCTGCGTGAGCAGCTGGGGCGCCTCCCGGCCGGCGCGCGCGCGCTGTGGTTGTGCAAGGGCTTCGAATCCGGCACCGGCGCGCTGGGCCATGAGGTGGCGCGCGAGCTGCACCTGCAGGCGCAGGTCGGCGTGCTGTCGGGCCCCAGCTTCGCGCTGGAAGTGGCGCGGGCGCAGCCGACGGCGCTGGTGGCCGCCAGCGATTCGGACGAGTTGACCGCGCTGGCCGTGCAGGCCTTCCACAGCGAGGCGATGCGCGTCTATACCTCGAATGACGCGGCCGGCGTCGAGGTCGGTGGCGCGGTCAAGAACGTGATGGCGATCGCCACCGGCATCGCCGACGGGCTGGCGCTGGGCCTCAACGCGCGCGCCGCGCTGGTCACCCGCGGCCTGGCCGAGATGACGCGGCTCGGACTGGCGCTCGGCGCTCGCGCCGAGACCTTCATGGGCCTGTCCGGCCTCGGCGACCTGGTGCTGACCGCCACCGGCGACCTGTCGCGCAACCGCCGGGTCGGATTGGCGTTGGCCGGTGGCCAGCCGCTGGCGCGCATCCTGGAAGACCTGGGCCACGTGGCCGAGGGCGTGCACACCGCGCCCATGGTGCAGGCGCGGGCGCGCCGGCTCGGCATCGAGATGCCGATCACCGAGGCCGTGGTGGCGGTGCTGGAAGGCCGCCTGGCGCCGGCACAGGCGCTGCGCCAGCTGATGTCGCGCGAGGCGCGGGCCGAGCACTGAATCGACCTGCGC
>CBIHPZ010000190.1:0-6959 GCA_966211865.1 uncultured Aquabacterium sp. | reverse complement strand
GTCGGCTGCAGCGGCTGCGCACTGGTGTCCAGCTGCAGGTCGGCCTTCGAATAGAAGGCGGCGCGACCTGCCAGGATGCGGCGCAGGTCGTCCATGGCCTCCGGGCTGGCGGACATCGGCCGCATGTCGCCCTGGGCGATCACGCGCTTCATGTGGTCTTCGGGGTCGGCCTGCAGCCAGACGGTGGTGCAGTGCGCCAGCAGCAGGTTGAAGGTGGCGGGGTCGGACACCAGGCCGCCGGGCGTGGCGATGACCGCCTCGGGGTAGATCTGGATCGACTCCTCGAGCGCCCGGCGCTCGTAGCGGCGGTAGGCGTTCATGCCGTACAGCGCCTGGATCTCGCTGATGCTGCAGCCGGCGAACTTCTCGATCTCGCGGCTCAGTTCGACGAAGGGGAAGTCCAGGTCGTCGGCCAGCATCTGGCCCAGGGTGGACTTGCCGGCACCGCGCAGGCCGATCAGCGCCACGCGCGGGCTGCGCTGCGCCGAGCCGGTGCCCGTGCCCAGCATCTCGGCCACCGCGGTGCGCACGCGGCGCAGCGTGGGCTCGTCGCGCTGCTCCAGCAGCTCGCGGATCAAGAGCCATTCGGGCGAGCTGGTCGTCACGTCGCCCAGCAGCTCGGCCAAGGAACACTGCAGCGCCTGCGCCACCTGCAGCAGCACCAGGATGGACGCGTTGCCGATGCCGTATTCCAGGTTGGCCAGGTGGCGCTCGGACACATCCGCCGCCGTGGCCAGCGCCTTGCGCGTGAAGCCGCGGCGCGACCGCAGCGCGCGCACCCGGTCGCCCAGGGCGACCAGGAAGGGATTCTTCTCGCCGGCTTCCGCGCCGCCAGCCGCCGCTGCGCCTGGGCCGTCGGCCGAGGCGCCTCCCGGGGTTAACCCGGCCTCCTGAACTATAGTGCTTGACACGTCTTCTCCGCGGTCCTATCGTGCATCTCACGCACAATAATTCATCGACTCGCGGGCTGCAAGTGCGATGAAGCGTGCGGGATTTGACCTCGTTCAACTGAAGCGCCGGTCCCTTGGATGCGAGACGGCGCCGCACCTGAAGCGAAGCCGCGATGCCCGAACTGCTGTTGAACCACCTGGCCGGCCGCTGGACCGCCGGCACCGGCGCTGGAACGCCGCTGTTCGATCCGGTGCTGGGCGATGAAGTGGCGCGGGTGGACGCCACCGGACTGGACCTGGCGGCCGGCTTTGCCTTCGCGCGGGACCAGGGTGGGGCCGCCCTGCGTGCGCTGAGCTACCGCCAGCGCGCCGGGCTGCTGGCCGCCGTGCAGCAGGTGCTGCAGGCGCGGCGCGACGCCTACTACGCCATTGCCACCGCCAACAGCGGCACGGTGAAGAACGACTCGGCCATCGACATCGACGGCGCGATCTACACGCTGGGCCAGTACGCGCGCTGGGGTGACGCACTGGGCGACCGCCGCTTCCTGCCGGACGGCGAGGCCGTGAAGCTGGGCAAGGACGCGTCTTTCCAGAGTCAGCACATTCAGGTGCCTGCGCGCGGACTGGCCCTGCTGATCAACGCCTTCAACTTCCCCGCCTGGGGCCTGTGGGAGAAGGCCGCGCCCGCGCTGCTGTCCGGCGTGCCGGTGGTGGTGAAGCCGGCCACCGCCACCGCGTGGCTGGCGCAGCAGATGGTGCGCGACGTGGTGGACGCCGGCGTGCTGCCGGCCGGTGCGCTGTCCGTCGTCTGCGGCTCGTCCGCCGGCCTGCTGGATGCGCTGCAGCCCGCCGACGTGCTGTCGTTCACCGGCTCGGCCGAGACCGCCGCGCTGATCCGTGGCCACCGCGCGGTGGCGCGGCAGTCGGTGCGCGTGAACATCGAGGCGGACAGCCTCAACGCCGCGCTGCTGCTGGAAGGCGAGGCGCCCGACGGCGAGGCCTTCGGCCTGCTGGTGAAGGAGGTGGTGCGCGAGATGACGGTGAAGTCGGGCCAGAAATGCACCGCCATCCGCCGCGTGCTGGTGCCGCAGGCGCTGTACGACAGCGCGGCCGAGGCCATCGGCGCGAAGCTGGCGAAGACCACCGTGGGCAACCCGCGCAACGACTCCGTCCGCATGGGTGCGCTGGTGAGCCGCGCGCAGCTGGCCGCGGTGCGTGATGGCCTGGCGCAGCTGCAGCAGCACACGCAGACACTGCACGACGGCGCCACGCACGCCCTGGTCGACGCCGACCCCGCCGTCGCCTGTTGTGTCGGGCCCACGCTGCTCGGCGCGCCCGACCCCGACAGCGCCGCCCTGGTCCACGACGTGGAGGTCTTCGGCCCCGTCGCCACCTTGCTGCCGTACCGCGACCGCGAACACGCGCTATCGCTCATCCGACGCGGCCAGGGCTCGCTGGTCGCCTCCGTCTACGGCAGCGACGCCCCAGCCCTGGCCCGAACCGCGCTGGAACTGGCCGACAGCCACGGCCGCGTGCACGTGGTCTCGACCGACGTCGCCACCACGCACAGCGGCCACGGCAACGTGATGCCGCAATCGCTGCATGGCGGCCCCGGCCGCGCCGGCGGCGGCGAGGAACTGGGCGGCCTGCGGGCGTTGAACTTCTACCACCGCCGCTGCGCGCTGCAGGCCGGCGCCGGCGTGCTGGCCGCGCTGTGACGAAGGAGCCCGCGATGAACCTGCCGCCCAACGTGAGCGTCCCCGGCCCGGCCTTCAACCTGGCGCAGCACCTGCTGGGCCGCAACAGCGGCCGCGCCGCCAAGCCCGCCTTCATCGACGATCACGGCACCTTGAGCTACGGCGAGCTGGACGAACGCGTGCGCCGCTGCGCCGCCGCGCTGCTGGCCCTGGGGCTGCGGCGCGAGGAACGCGTGCTGCTGCTGATGCACGACAACAACCACTGGCCGGTGGCGTTCCTGGGCGCGCTCTACGCGGGCATCGTGCCGGTGGCGGTGAACACGCTGCTCACCGCCGACGACTACGCCTACATGCTGCGCCACAGCCGCGCGCAGGCGGCGCTGGTGTCCGCCGCGCTGCTGCCGATGCTGGAAGCGGCCACGACGGCCGCGGGGGAGGGCGAGGGCAAGGGCGGCCATGAACTGAAGCAGGTCCTCGTCTCGCGCGCCACCGGCACGCTGCCCGCGGGCGCCCACGACATCGACGCACTGCTCGAAGCCCATGCCCCGCTGGCCCAGCCCGCGGCCACCGGCCCCGACGACCCCGGCTTCTGGCTCTATTCCAGCGGCTCCACCGGCCGCCCCAAGGGCACCGTGCACACCCACGCCAATGCGTACTGGACGGCCGAGCTGTACGGCACGCCGGTGCTGGGCCTGGCCGAGCGCGACGTCTGCTTCTCCGCCGCCAAGCTGTTCTTCGCCTACGGCCTGGGCAATGCGCTGACCTTCCCGATGAGCGTGGGCGCCACCACGCTGCTGATGGCCGAGCGGCCGACGCCCGACGCCGTGTTCCGCCGCTGGGTGGGCGACACCGAGCCGCTGCGCGCCGCCAAGCTCAAGCCCACCGTCTTCTTCGGCGCACCCACCGGCTATGCCGGCATGCTGGCCTCGCCCAGGCTGCCGGCGCGGGCGGACGTGGCGTTGCGCCTGTGCTCCTCCGCCGGCGAGGCGCTGCCGGCCGAGCTGGGCCAGAGGTTCACCGCCCATTACGGCTGCGAGATCGTCGACGGCATCGGCTCCACCGAGATGCTGCACATCTTCATCTCCAACATCCCCGGCCGCGTGCGCTACGGCACCACCGGCTACCCGGTGCCGGGCTACGAGATCGAGCTGCGCGGCGACGACGGCCTGCCGCTGACGCCCAAAGCCGATGGCAGCATCGAGACGGGCGACCTCTACATCCGCGGCCCCAGCGCGGCGCTGATGTACTGGGGCAACCGCGAGAAGTCGCGCGAGACCTTCCAGGGCGGCTGGACCCGCAGCGGCGACAAGTACACCCGCAACGCCGACGGCAGCTACACCTACGCCGGCCGCAGCGACGACATGCTGAAGGTCAGCGGCATCTACGTCTCGCCCTTCGAGGTCGAATCCACGCTGATGCAGCACGCCGCGGTGCTGGAAGCCGCGGTGATCGGCGTCAGCGACGAACAGGGCCTGACCAAGACCAAGGCCTTCGTGGTGCTGAAGCCCGGCGCAGCCGCCAGCGACGAGGAGCTGAAGGCCTTCGTCAAGGACCGGCTGGCGCCCTACAAGTACCCGCGGACGATCGAGTTCGTGCCCGAACTGCCCAAGACCGCCACCGGCAAGATCCAGCGCTTCCGGCTGCGCGAGCGGGAGGCAGCCAAGCCGTGAGCGCCCTGAGCACCACCGCGCCGCGCGGCATGGCCCCGGGCGCCCCGGTCGCCGCCACCGGCACGAGCGCCGGCGGCCATGCAGGCGCCAGCGCCGATGCCGGCGCTGCAGCCGACGCCGCGGCCGCCGCCACCACCGCCTTCGCGCAGATTGACTGGCGTGGCCGCCCGGTGCGCATCGAGTACCAGTTGCTGGCACCCGAAAGACGCGGCCAGCCACTCATCGTGTTCCTGCACGAAGGCCTGGGCTCGGTGTCGATGTGGCGCGACTTCCCGCAGCGCCTGGTGGACGCGCTGCAATGCCGCGGCCTGGTGTACTCCCGCCCCGGCTACGGCCGCTCCACGCCGCGTGCCCCCGAAGAACGCTGGACACCCGACTTCATGCACCGCCAGGCGCACGAGGTCTTGCCGGCGCTGTTCACCGCGCTGGGCATCGCCACCAACACCGACCCGCCCTGGCTGCTCGGCCACAGCGACGGCGGCTCCATCGCGCTGCTGCACGCGGCCCGCTTCCCGCAGCGGGTGAAGGGGCTCATCGTGCTGGCCCCGCACATCCTGGTGGAAGACGTCTCCATCACCAGCATCAGCGCCGCGCGCACGGCCTACGAGACCACCGACCTGCGCCAGCGCCTGGCCCGCCACCACGACGATCCGGACTCGGCCTTCCGGGGCTGGAACGACGTCTGGCTGTCGCCCGCCTTCCGCGACTGGTCGATCGAGGGCGAGATCGGCGCCATCGAATGCCCGCTGCTGGCCATCCAGGGGCTGGACGACGAATATGGCACCCTTGAGCAGGTCCGCGGCATCGCACGGCGGGTGCCGCAGACCCAGCTGCTGGAGCTGCCCGGCTGTGGCCATTCCCCGCATCGGGATCAACCCGAAGCGGTGGTGCGGGCCGTTGGCAGCTTCATGCAATTACTTTAGAGTTAAAGCATTCCGCGGCCAGCGAGCCACCGGAATTCCACACAGGAGACCTGCGATGACCCCGCGCTTGACCCGCCGCACCATGGCCCTTGCCACCGCCGCCGCCTGCGCCGCTGCCCTGGCCCTGCCGGCCGCCGCCCAAGGAACGGGCAAGCTCAAGGTGGGGCTGATGCTGCCCTACACCGGCACCTTCGCGGCACTGGGCACCGCCATCGAGAACGGCTTCCGCCTCTACGTCAACGAGCAGGGCGGCAAGCTGGGCGGGCGCGAGATCGAGTTCTTCAAGGTCGACGACGAGTCCGACCCGTCCAAGGCCACCGACAACGTCAACAAGCTGATCAAGCGCGACAACGTGGACGTGCTGATCGGCACCGTGCACTCCGGCGTGGCCATGGCCATGGCCAAGGCCGCCAAGGACAGCGGCACCATGCTGATCGTGCCGAACGCCGGCGCCGATGCCGTCACCGGCCCGATGTGCGCGCCGCACATCTTCCGCAGCTCCTTCTCCAACTGGCAGCCGGGCTATGCGATGGGCGAGGTGGTGGCCAAGAAGGGCCACAAGAACGTCGTCACCATCACCTGGAAATACGCCGCGGGCGATGAATCGGTGAAGGGCTTCAAGGAAGCCTTCGAGAAGGGCGGCGGCAAGGTGACCAAGGAGCTGAGCCTGCCCTTCCCGAACGTGGAATTCCAGGCCCTGCTCACCGAGATCGCCGCGGCCAAGCCCGATGCGGTCTACACCTTCTTCGCCGGCGGCGGCGCGGTCAAGTTCGTCAAGGACTACGCCGCCGCGGGCCTCAAGGGCAAGATCCCGCTGTACGCCGCCGGCTTCCTGACCGACGGCACGCTGGAAGCGCAGGGCGCCGACGCGGCCGACCTGCTCACCACGCTGCACTACGCCGACAGCCTCAACACCCCGCGCGACAACGCCTTCCGCCTGGCCTACGCCAAGACCTACAAGCTGCAGCCCGACGTGTACGCCGTGCAGGGCTACGACGCGGCGCAGATGCTGGGCGTGGGCCTGAACGCGGTGAAGGGCGACATCACGAAGAAGGACGCCTTTGCGGACGCCTTGCGCAAGGCGAAGATCGACAGCCCGCGCGGGCCCTTCACCTTGTCCAAGTCGCACAACCCGGTGCAGGACATCTACCTGCGGCAGGTGAGCGGCAAGGAGAACAAGTCGATCGGCGTGGCGTCGAAGTCGCTGGCCGATCCTGGCCGCGGCTGCCGCATGTAAGCCGGCGCCACCGCCGCCCCACCCACGTCGTCTGGACGGCCGCGCATCCAACGCGGCCGCCATGGGAGAGCCTTGCCCGTGGACCTCGCCACCTTCCTGATCCAGTGCCTCAACGCACTGCAGTACGGCCTGCTGCTGTTCCTGGTGGCCTCGGGGCTGACGCTCATCTTCGGCATCATGGGCGTCATCAACCTCGCCCACGGCAGCTTCTACATGATCGGCGCGTACATGGCCTACGCGCTGGCGCCGGTGGTGGGTTCCACCTTCGGCGGCGGCTTCTTCGCCACGCTCTTCGTCGGCCTGGTGCTGTCGGTCATCCTGGGCTACGTGCTGGAGTGGGTGTTCTTCAGCTACCTGTACGAACGCGAGCACCTGCAGCAGGTGCTGATGACCTACGGGCTGATCCTGGTCTTCGAGGAACTGCGCAGCCTCATCGTCGGCGACGAGGTGCACGGCGTGTCGCCGCCCGCCTGGCTGGCCGGCACGCTGCCGCTGGGTGACGTGATGACCTACCCGGTCTACCGCCTGTTCATCTCCGCCGT
>CBIHPZ010000189.1:0-6965 GCA_966211865.1 uncultured Aquabacterium sp. | reverse complement strand
GCCAGCCACGCGGCCTGCCAGTTGTTGCGGGTCAGCGCGGCCTTCCAGCTGGCGTGCTGCGTGGCGGCCAGCACGGCGTCGCGCAGCTGCGCGCTGCGCGCGGGCGGCAGGCCCAACGGGGCGAACACGCCGCGCCAGTTGCCCAGCTCCACGTTGACGCCCTGCTCCGCCATGGCCGGCAGTCCGTAGGCCGAGCGGCGCGACGCGATGCCCAGCGCCCGCAGCTTGCCCGAGGCCAGGCCCTGCTTCAGTTCGCCATAACCTGAAATGGCAGCGGCCACGCTGCCCTTGGTGACGGCGTCCAGCACTTCCGAGCCGCTGGAGTACGGCTTGTAGACCAGCGCCTCGGGATTGATGCCGATGGCGCGCGCCATCATGCCGGCGCACATGTGGTCGATGCCGCCCGCGCCGCCGCCGGCGATGGCCGTCTCGGCCGGACGCGTGCGCAGTGCCGCGGCAAAGGCCTTCAGGTCGGCATAGGGCGCGTCGGCCTTCACCACCAGCACCGGCAGCTCGGTGGTCAGCCGGGCGATCGGCTCAACGCGCGACAGGTCGTGCTGCGGCTTGTTCAGCGCGATCGAGCCGACCATCACGAAGCCACCCACCATCAGCGTGTTGGGGTCGCCCGCGTAGTGCTCCACCATGTGCTGCAGGCCGACCACGCCGCCCTTGCCGCCCTTGTTCTCGTACTCCACGCTGCCGACCTGGCCGGAGGCGACCAGCGCCTCGCCCAGCGTGCGGCCGGTCAGGTCCCAGCCGCCGCCGGCATTGGCGGGGATGACGATGCGCAGCTTCGGGATCGGCGGCGCCGAGGCGGCGGCCGCGCTGGGCTGCGCACGCAGGCCGGTGGTGGCGAACAGCGAGGCGCCGGCGGCGGCCCCGAGCAGCAGGCTTCTGCGCTGCATGGACATGATGTCTCCTTGACGCATGACGCGTTCCCAACGTGTTGGGTACGCAGCCCACTCCGGCGGTCCGTCTGTCGCGGATCTGCCGTCTGCCGCACCGTTCGCGCCCCGTGGTGGCCGGCCTGGACCGGCCATCGGCGGGGTGCGCGAAGCCCACGATAGGGATGGGCGCTTTCGGTTCGCTGTCAGTCCGCTCAGGGCTTACCCGCACAGGGAAATTCCCAGGCGGCCGCTGAAAGCGGACCGACAGCGACCTGCGCCCAAGATCGCGCGCCGGGCGCCTCGGATCAGGCCTGCCTTGAAAGCTTTGCGACGATGAACCAGACGAACCTTGCCGGCGCCCCGCCACGGGCCGCGCGTTCCGGCCGCCGCCGCCACTCAGCGCGAGGCCAGTGCCGCGCGCCAGCGGTGCAGCACCTCGTCGCGCCGGCCCTGGTCCAGGTGCGCCATCAGGCCCGGGCCGATGGGAATGGGCCGCAGCGCGGGGCCCAGCTCGCGCTCCAGCACGCCGGCGGTGTGCTCGCCCTGGGCCTCGCGGTGCAGCGCGAAGAGGCCGGCCCGGTCGGCGCAGACCTGCTGGCCACGACGCGACAGCAGGTAGCTGAGCCACTGCCGCGCCGGCCCCGGGTGGCGCGCGTGGCGCGAGACGAAGGCCACCCGCGAGACCACCAGCGTGTAGTCCTTGGGCAGCACCAGGCCCAGCGACGGGTCGCGCTGCACCACCGGCCGGGCGTACGAGCCGAGGATGTTGTAGGCCAGCGTGACCTGGCCCGACGCCAGGTCCTCCAGCATGGCCGCTGTGCTGGTGTACAGGCGCACGCCGCAGCGGCCCAGCGCGCGGGCGATGTCCCAGAAATGGCGCGACACCTTGGCGTCTTCGGTGGCCAGCAGCCAGCCGATGCCGGCGGCCTCGGGGTCGTAGGTGGCCACGCGGCCCTGCAGGCGCGAGGCGTTCGCCTCCAGCCACTCGACCAGCGCGGGGCGGGTGCGCGGCACGTCGGCGTCGGTGATGGCGCGGCGGCTGTAGGCGATGCCGATCGGCTCGAAGGTGGTGCCGAAGGCCTCCTGCTTCCACACCGCCCACGGCGGCAGGCCCTCGGCGGCCACCGCGGGGTGCGCCAGCGCATGGCCGTCGTTCACCAGCTTGATCTGCAGGTCCATGGCCGAGCTCCACACCACGTCGGCGCCGGGCACGTTCTCCGCCGCCTCGCGGCGGAAGCGGTGATAGATCTCGCGGCTGTTCAGGTGGTGGGGCTCGACCTGCACCTGCGGGTACAGCAGGCGGAAGTCGTTGACGAGGGGACGCAGCGCCGCCGGATCGGTGCTGGTGTAGAGCACCACGCGGAACTCTTCGCGGGCGTCACGGGCGTCACGGGCCTCTTGCGCCACGGCGCGGCCGGCCAGCAGGCCCACCACCGAAGCACCGAACGCCCTGCGCACGCGATCCACTGTCACTCCTTCGTGCCGGCGGGGCCGGGCGTGCATTATTGCGGCGCGCGCCACGGCGCGGCCTGTCGCTTCACCCGCCACGTGGCAGACCCACGTGCCATCCTTGACGGGAACGGCGATGCGCATCCTGCTCGTTGAAGACAACCCGCACCTGTTGCGCTCGCTGACCCTGGCGCTCGCGCAAGGCCACGTGGTGGACGCGGTGCCCGACGGCGCGCAGGCCGACGCGGTGCTGCGCACCGAGCGCTACGACGTGGTGGTGCTGGACCTGGGCCTGCCCAAGGTCGATGGCCTGGAGGTGCTGCGCCGCCTGCGCGCGCGCGGCGACCGCACCGCCGTGCTGGTGCTCACCGCCAGCGGCGACACCGACGACCGCGTGCGCGGCCTGGACAGCGGCGCCGACGACTACCTGGCCAAGCCCTTCGAGCTGACCGAGCTGGAAGCGCGGCTGCGCGCGCTGCACCGCCGTTCGCTGGGCCACGCCGCGCCGCTGCTGCAGGTGGGGCGCCTGGTCTACGACTCGGTGGCGCGCAGCTTCCGCATCGACGGTGAGCGCCTGGCGCTGCCGCCGCGCGAGCACCAGGTGCTGGAACAGCTCATCACCCGCGCCGGCCAGCCGCTGCGCAAGCGCCAGCTGGCCGATGCGGTCAGCACCTTGGACGAATCGCTGAACGAGGACGCGCTGGAGATCTACGTGCACCGCCTAAGGCGCAAACTGAGCGGCAGCGGCGCGGTGATCCACACGCTGCGCGGCCTGGGCTACGTGCTGGAGCCGGCCGATGAGGCGGCTGAGTAGCCACCTGCTCGGCTGGGTCCTGTGGCCCACGCTGCTGCTGTCGGCGATCGCGATCCCGATCGGGCACCAGCGCGGCCTGGCCAAGGCCAACGAAGCCTATGACCGCACGCTGCTGGGCTCGGCGATGGCGATTGCCGAACGCCTGCACTTCGCCGACGGCCGCGTGCGCGTGGACGTGCCCTACGCCGCGCTGGAGATGCTGGAGACCGGCTCGCACGACCGCATCTTCTACCGCGTGGACAGCCTGGAAGACCGCGGCTTCGTCAGCGGCTACGAAGACCTGCCGGCACCGCCCGCGCGCATGCAGGTGGACGAGCCGGTGTTCCACGACGCGCTTTACCGCGGCGAGCGGCTGCGCCTGGTGTCCATGCTGCGCCGCGTCTACGACCCGCAGGTGCACGGGCCGGTGCTGGTGCAGGTGGGCGAGACGCTGGGCGCGCGCGAGCGCCTGTCGCAGCGCATCCTGCGCGACGCGGTGCTGACGCAGCTGGGCCTCATCGCCGCGGCCATCGTGCTGGTGACGCTCGGCATCCGCCGCGGCCTGCTGCCGCTGAAGGGCCTGCGGCGCGAGGTGCTGGCGCGCTCCGGCGACGACCTGTCGCCGATCGACACGCAGGACGTGCCGCGCGAGGTGGTGCCGCTGGTCGACGCCATCAACCAGCACAGCGCCCGCCAGCGCGCGCTGACCGAGGCGCAGCGCCGCTTCTTCGCCAATGCCTCGCACCAGCTGAAGACACCGCTGGCGGTGCTGAACGCGCAGGCCGCGCTGGCGCTGCGCCAGGAAGACCGGGCCGAGGTGCAGGCCACGCTGCGCGAGATGCAGGCCTGCACGCGCGCGGCCGGCCGCATCGTGCAGCAGCTGCTGGCCCTGGCGCGCAGCGACCCCGCGCAGCCGATGGAGCGCACGCCGGTGGACCTGGCCGCGCTGTGCCGCGAACTGCTGCTGGAGCTGATGCCGCTGGCGCGCTCGCGCCGCATCGACCTGGGGATGGACGATGCGCCCGAGACCATCGTCACCGGCGAGCGCACGCTGCTGCACGAGATGCTGGCGAACCTGGTGCACAACGCGCTGACCTACACGCCCGAGGGCGGCACCGTCACCGTGCGCCTGGGGCGCGAAGACGCCGGCGACGGCCAGGCCCTGCACACGCTGGTGGTGGAGGACGACGGCCCCGGCATCCCGGCGGCCGAGCGCGCACGCGTCTTCGAGCGCTTCTACCGCCTGGCCGGCGACACCGAAGGCAGCGGCCTGGGCCTGGCCATCGTGCAGGACGTGTGCCAGCGCCATGGCATGAGCGTGGCGCTGGAGGACGGGCACGGCGGCCGCGGCCTGCGCGTCGTCCTGCGCTGGGCGGCCTAACGTGGAAAGCAGTGATGCACGCAGAGACGATCCCCACTCCGGCCACCCTCACCCCGCTGCTGCTCGTCGAGGATGAGCCCGCGCTGGCCCGCGCGCTGCAGCTGGCGCTGGAACGGCGCGGCTTCGACGTGGCCCACTGTGCCGACGGCTCGTCCGCACTGCAGCGCCTGCGCCACGACCCGCCCGCCGCGGTGCTGCTGGACCTGGGCCTGCCCGGCATGGACGGCCTGCAGGTGCTGCACCGCGCGCGGGCCGAAGGCGTGCGCGTGCCGGTGCTGGTGCTGACCGCGCGCGCCGGCATCGGCGACCGCGTGGTGGGCCTCAACGCCGGCGCCGACGACTACCTCTCCAAGCCCTTCGACCTCGACGAGCTCGAAGCCCGCGTGCGTGCGCTGCTGCGCCGCTGCGGCAGCGACGACACGCCCGCGCCACTGGCCTGCGGCCCGCTGCATTTCGACCACGCCAGCGGCGCCCTGTACCTGGGCGGCGAGGTGCTGGACGCCACGCCGCGCGAACGCGCGCTGTTGAAGGCGCTGCTGGCCCAGCCCGGCCACGCCATGGCGAAGGAGAAGCTCTTTCGCCTGGTGTTCCCGATGGAGGTGGACATCCAGTTCGAGGCCATCGAGGTGGTGGCCTACCGGCTGCGCAAGAAGCTGGCCGGCTCCGGCGTCGCGCTGGTGACGCTGCGCGGCCTGGGCTACGTGCTGAAAGCCGGCACGACAGCCGGCAAGCCGGTCGATGACACGCAATGAACGCATGCAGGGTGGCACCCAGTGAACGCGCCAGGGGCCGGATCCGCGCCAGCCCCCGGCGCCGGCATCAGAACGAGTGGCGCACGCCCACCTCGTAGCCGCTGGAGCTGTTGCCCGGCGCCACGGTGGGGCTGTTGGCGATCGCGAACACCGCCTTGCCCTTGTTGTTGATGCGCGCGGCAGCGGTGTACAGCGCGGTGCGCTTGCTCAGGTTGTAGACGTAGCCCAGCGCGATCTTGCTGGCGTCGTTGTCCGAATGGGCCACGTCCGCGTGCACGTAGCTGAACTTGAACTCGCCCTGGCCCAGCGGCACGACGGTGCCGATCAGGTAGTTGCTCTGCTTGCGGACGTCCTGCTTGCTGACGTGATAGAAGCCCATCACCTTGGCCACGCCGAAGTTGTACGAGGCGCCGAGGTTCCAGACGCGGAACTTGTCGCCGTTGGCGGCGTTCACCGTGTCGGACACCGCGCCCGCCACGTCGATCGGGCCGGCCGCGTAGCCGATGCGCACGCCGGTGAACTTGCCGGTGGCCGCGCCTTCGTTGAGACCATGCATCAGCTGGCCGTAGACGCCGCCGAGGTTGCCGGGCAGGAAGTAGCTGATGGCGTTGTCGGCCCGCACGATGGTGGCCGCGGTGCCTGAGCGGCCGCCGAAGCCGTAGGCGATTTCGCCCGAGTGCCCGACGCCGTTGGTGCCGAAGGGGCTGAAGGTGCTCAGCGCCCAGAAGGTCGGCGTGTAGTCGCGGCCCAGGCGCAGTTCACCGGCGCTCTTGTGCGCCAGGCTCACCGTGGAGCGGCGGCGGAAGTTGAAGCCGGAGGCCGTGCCGTCGTCGGCCGAGATCGCGCCTTCCAGGTGGAAGCCGGCGGACAGGCCGCCGCCCAGGTCTTCCGTGCCACGGAAGCCCAGGCGGCTGCTGGTGAGGCCGTCGGGGCTTTCCGCGGTGCGGCTGGTCGATCCGCTCTTCAGGCGCTGCACGCCCAGGTCGACGATGCCGAACACCGTGACGGTGGATTGGGCGGAAGCGGCACCCGCCAGGGCCAGGAATGCGGCGCTCACGCCGAGTCGGATTTGAATGTTCAAGGAATGTCTCCGGTGCACGTCCATCACGTGTGCCGGCATGGTCCCCACCGGGGCGCCGCGCCTCTTCCGGGTTATCCCCCAGTGCCGTCATGGGCCTGTCTTGCACCTGTCAAGGCACTGCCGGCCGGCTGTCGTTCGGCTGTCAGACACAGGTCGCGGGCGCGTCCGCTGCCGGCAGGCGGGGTGGCGCCGGTGGGCGCCGTGGCCAGGGTGCCGGGATTTCCCCGGCGCCCGATGAAAGCGCGCCGACAGGCACGGGTTTCCAGAATGCCGCTTCTTTTGGCCCCTAGGAGGACCCCGTGCGTCGCGACACTTTCCTGAAATCCATGGCCGCCGCCGCGGTGGCCGGCTGCTTCGGCCCGGCCCGCGCGCAGGCCGCGAACCTGCGCATGATGATCCCCGCCAACCCCGGCGGCGGCTGGGACGCCACCGGCCGTGCGCTGGGCAAGGCCCTGATCGAAGCCGGTGCGGCGTCCACCGTGGCCTACGACAACAAGGGCGGCGCCGCCGGCACGCTGGGCCTGGCGCAGTTCGTCAACGCCAGCAAGGGCGACCCGAACGCGCTGATGGTGACCGGCGCGGTGATGGTGGGCGGCATCATCACCGGCAAGCCGCCGGTGAG
>CBIHPZ010000188.1:0-6969 GCA_966211865.1 uncultured Aquabacterium sp. | reverse complement strand
CCTCAGGCCCTCAGCCAGAAATAGTCGCCGGCACAGATGCCTTCGAACATCTCCTCGGTGGCCGAGGCGATGTTGTCGGCCCAGTAGCGGCCGTGTTCGGCGTAGTGGCCCAGGGTCTCGGCCAGCCAGGGGCCGTTGACGTCGTCGGTGATGGGCACGCGCACGATCAGCACGATGCCGCTGGTCTCGGGGTTGATGCCGACCTGCGCCTGGTCCTGTGCGTACACGGTGAGGTTGGCCTCCAGCATCAGCCGGAACACCTGCAGCGTGCGGCCGGCGGTGACGACGCCGAAGTGGAAGTTCATGTACATCGCGCCGGGGTCGTTGTCGAAGTGCGAGAGCTGCACCTCGAAACCCTCGACCTCGATCCAGCCACGCTCCAGGACCGCCTGCGGGTCGGGCAGTGAAATGGCCTCGCACAGCTGGGCCACGAGGCCTTCGAAGGAGTCGCGGCTCACGCCTGGCCTTTCTGGAGGGTGGTGGGGTTCTTGAAGCGGCCCAGGAAACCGTGGGCGGCCTTCAGCCGCTCGACCGCCAGCTGGCGCTGGCCGCCGGTGCGCGGCTTGTCGCACACCAGCAGTTCCAGCGGCAGCAGCGCCCAGCGGTTGCGCGCGCGGGCGCCGGCCGGCGACGCCGCCGCGGCGCGCGCCGTGGCGACGTGCTCCATCAGCACCGCCTTGACGCGGGCCAGCGTGCCCAACGCACCCGGCGCGGCCTGGGCGTCGATGTACGCGGCCATGGCCGCCAGGCGCAGCGCGCCGATACCGGGGCGGTCCGGCGGCGCCGTGGCCGCGCCGAAGGTGATCAGGGCCGAGGCCAGGGCATGTGCGCTGTCGTCGGCGCCCGGCGCCGGCCGCTGCAGGCCGAGGAAGGGGGCCAGCAGCGGCGTCAGGTCGCGCAGCGGGTCGCGCGGCAGCGGCACCCACTCGCGGCGGCGATCGGCGCCGGCCAGGCGCCCGCGCGGGCCGGCGGCCGCACGGCTGCGGTCGGCCCCCGGGAGGCCACGTGCACCCGGGCGGTTGCCATGGCCATTGCCATTGCCATTGCCATTGCCATTGCCATTGCCATTGCCATTGCCATTGCCATGGCCATTGCCACTGCCGTTGCCGTTGCCGTTGCCGTTGCCGTTGCCATTGCCGTTGCCGTGGCCGTTGCCACCGCCATTTCCGCCGCCCTGGCCACCGGCACCGCCATCCCCGCCTTGGCCGTCACCAGCCCCGCCACCGCCGCCTCCGCCGCCCGACCCGGCGCCTTCGACGCCGACGCCGACCTTGCCCTCGCCGGCCGCCGGGAGCGCCTGCTCGCGGCCCGGCCCGTTGCCCTGCGAATCGTCGCCGTGCCCGCGGGAACCATGCTCACGGCCGCCGCCGTCGTGCGGTGCGTCGCGATCGCCGCCATGGCCGTCGCCGCCACCGCGCCGCTCGCCGTCGGGATCCACCCTGCGGTCGTCCGGCGGCGGTGCCAGCAGCAGTTCCAGGAGGCGCGCCAGGTCGGCGCCGGTGGCGCGCTCGGGCAGGGCGAATTCGGGGGCCTCGCTGCTGGGTCGCAGCGGCAGCCGGGTGGGCTTGGCCTGCGTGGCGCTGGGCTGCGGCAGCGTTCGGAATTCGTAGGCGCCGTACTGGCCGCTGGCCGGCGCGCGCTGCGCGGCGTCGCGCCGGTCGGCCTGCGCTTGCGCCTGGGCCTGCGCCTGCACGGCCGCCTGGTGCTGGCGGACCAGCCGCAGCCGCTGCGCCTGCGCCTGGGCCTGGGATGGGTTGACGCTCATGACGGGAACATCGTGGCGAAGAGCCGTTCCGAGAAGCGCAGCACCGTGGCCCCCGCCCAGGTGCCGCAGGCGGCCACCGTGATGGTCACGCACAGCAGCTTGATGCCCTGGGCGATGGCCTGGTCCTGGATGGAGGTGACGGCGCCGAAGACCGAGACCATCAGGCCCACCACGGCGGCCACGGCCACCGCGGGCAGCGAGAGGATGAGGCACAGCAGCAGGGCCTCGGTGGTGAGCTGGACGATGTTGTCGAAGGGCATGGGAGGTTCCCGCGAAGGTGGTGGATCGGCCGCGTCAACGGTACGTTAGGACCAGGCCATGCATCAGCTGCGACCAGCCGTCCAGCAGCACGAACAGCAGCAGCTTGAAGGGGATCGCCACGTTGGTCGGCGACACCTGCGACAGGCCCATCGCCAGCAGCACGTTGGCGATGACCAGGTCGACGATGATGAAAGCCAGGTACAGCAGGAAGCCGATGCGGAAGGCCGCGGTCAGCTCGGTGAGCAGGAAGGCCGGCGCCACCACCATCAGGTCGTCCGGCTGCAGCGCGCGCGCGCGTTCGGGCGGCCACACGGCCAGCGCCGCCTTCAGGAAGAAGGCCTTCTCGGCCGCGTCGGCGTGCTTGATCAGGAACTGGCGGAAGGGCTCGCGCGCGGCGCCGGCCGCGCCCAGCATCTGCTCGGTGCTGGACGCGTTGCTGCGCAGCGGCGCCTGCTGCTGCAGGCGGTCCTGCGCGTCCATGGCCACCGGCGCCATCACGTAGACCGAGACGATGATCGCCACGCCGTTGAGCACCATGTTGGGCGGCACCTGCTGGATGCCCAGTGCGTTGCGCAGCAGGCCCAGCACCACCACCACCTTGGTGTACGAGGTGACGACCATCGCGGCAAACGGCAGCGCGGCCAGCGCCACCAGCACGATGAGCATCGACAGCGGATCGCTGCCCGACATCGGGTTCATGCGCGGCTCCAGACCCGGTCCAGCGCGCCCACGCCCATGCGCTCGACGCGCACGCCGAGGCGGTCGCCGATGACCACCAGCTGCCCGAGGCCGATCACCTGGCCCAGGCACACCAGCTGCACGGTGGCGTCCAGCGCGGCGGCCTGCAGCTCGATCACCGAACCGGGGCCGATGGCGGCCAGCTCGTCCAGGCCGATGCGGGCGCTGTCGAGCTCGAAGGCCACCGGCACGTTCAGCTCGCCGATGGCGCCCAGCGGCGGGCCGGCGGCGTGCAGGTCCTCGGCCACGGGGGCAGGGGTGTCGGCCACGTGCACGGTGGCGTTGTCGAGGTCGATCTCGGCGGCGGATTGCATGGTGACTCCCAGTCCGAAGGTGATGCGGCCGCCCAGGCGCTGGCCGGGGGCGGGCCGGTGCGCGCCCAGCACCACGTCGCCGGGGTTCAGGCTGCGCCATTGGTGGACGCTCATGTCGCGTGTGAAGAGGCCGACGCGCGCCGG
The DNA here is from genome assembly GCA_966211865.1 of uncultured Aquabacterium sp. Lineage (GTDB taxonomy): Bacteria > Pseudomonadota > Gammaproteobacteria > Burkholderiales > Burkholderiaceae_C > Pseudaquabacterium. Next base: position 3,747 of record CBIHPZ010000188.1, on the reverse strand, counting down.
CATGCGCAGCGGCCGCAGGTGGCCGGCCGGCGCGCCCGGCTGGCGGCCCAGCAGCGCGGCCAGGTGATCGGCCAGCGCTGCATCGATGGCGTGCAGCCCGAGTTCGAAGGCCGCCGTCTTCAGGCGCAAGACCCGCGGCGTGCTGGCGCCCAGGCGCACCGCCTGCACCGCCAGGCCGGGCAGGCAGGCCTGCAGCACGGCCAGCGGCTCGGCCAGCAGGATGGCCACCACGTCGCGCGCTTCCTGCGCATCGGTGTCGGCCGCGGCCAGCGCCAGCGCCGGCCAGGCGCGCGCATCGGCACTGAGCGTGGCGCTGCCCTGCGGGCCGCGCAGGGTCACCAGCACGGCGGGGGCGTCGTCGCCGCGGGCCAGCCGCGCGCCGGCGCCGGGCACCAGGGTGTCGATCCAGGGCAGGAAGCGGCGGTCGTGCACCAGGCGGGCCAGGCGCGCCTCGGCGGCGGCCACGGCCGGCAGGCGGCCGGCCAGGTTCGGCTGCGGGGCCACGGCCGGCCTCGCCGCCTTGCTGGACGCCGGACGGTGCACCGGCGTGGGCGCGGGTCCGGCCAACGTTCGGCTGTCGCTCACCTCGGTCGTTAGCACGGCAGGCTCTCTCTCTAGTCCAGTTCGATCTCGATGTGGGGAGGCAGCCCCGGCACCTGGCCGAGCAGGTCCAGCAGGTGCTGCCGATACCGCAAGACTAGGCGGGCCGGCTCCGGCGCCGCGGCCCGGAAGCGAAGGCACAGCGTGTGGGGCGAAAGGCTCAGTTCGAGCTGCGTGTCGGGCAGCTGGCGTGCGTCCAGCGGCACGGTCATGCGCCAGGTCTGGAAGCCGGCGTCGACGCCGGCGCACAGCGAGCCGACGAAGTCGGCGGTGTCGCGCAGCCAGGGCGGCTCGGGGCCGACGTCGATGGTGTGCGCCTCGCTGCCGGGCGGCGCCTCGTGCTGCGGCGGGCCGCCGCCGTGGCCGCCGGAATGCGCCCAGGACCACGGTGCCGTGGCCGGCGTGGCGGGGAACGCTGCCGCAGCGTCGGGCGCGGCGGGCGGCGGCTGCGCCGCGTCCTGCTCTTCGGGGCCCGCGCACACCGCGGGATCACGCGGCGCCGCCGGCTGCTCGTCGTCCAGCAGGCCGGGCACGGGTGGAACGCGCTTCGGGTCGGCCGGCGCCGGCACGACCGGCCCGTCCGGCAGCTCGGCCGCCAGCGGGGTGAAGGCCACGGCCGTCGTCAGCGGCGGGGCGGGCTCGTCGGGCGGGACCCAGGCGTCGCGGCGGGCCGAGCCCAGCACGCGGCGGAACCGGTCGGCCAGCGCGGCGTCCGCCTCGCGCAGCGGGACGCCGGCCGCGCCGGCTGCGCTGGCGCGCGCGGGGCCGCGCGGTGCTTCGGTGCGGGCCATCGGCTTGTCCGCCTGCGAAAAGTGCGGTCCGTCAGCCCACGCGGCCCACCGGCCGCAGCTCGATCTGGTTGCCCAGCTCCTGGTACGAGTAGACGCGCAGCCACTCCAGGCGCTTCTCGATCATCTTCTTGACGTAACGCCGGATGTCCATGGAGGTGACCAGCGCCACGCCCGGCCGCAGGCGGTCGCCAGCCACGCCGGCGATCCGCTCGGTGAGGTCGCGCGCATCGTCGGGCGACATGGCGAGGTAGTTGCCCGCGGGCGTGGGCTTGATGCAGCCGCGGATGGCCTGCTCGATCGCCGGGTCCAGCAGGATGGCCGACAGGTAGCCCTGCCCCGCCGCGGCCTCGTGCGCCAGGTAGCGGCCCAGGTCCGAGCGCACGTACTCGGTCAGCAGCAGCAGGTCCTTCTCCTTCGGGCCCCAGGCGATCAGGCTCTCGAAGATCGAGCGGATGTTGCGGATCGGCACCTGCTCTTCCAGCAGGCGGCGCAGCACCTCGGCCATGCGCTGCAGGGGCATGATCTTCTGCACCTCGGCCACCAGGCCGGGGTAGTCGGGCGTGGTGCGCTCGATCACCCACTGCACCTCCTGCACGCCCATGAACAGGTGGGCCTGGCGCGCCAGCACGCCGAACACGTCGCGCGCAATGGCCTGCTCCAGCTCCAGGCACTGGTCGCGCTGGTCGGCCGGCACGGCCTCGGGCGGCAGCCACAGCGATTCGTCCTGGCCCAGCGCGGGGCCGTGCTTCTGCGCCTGCGCCGCCAGCGGCGACGCGTCGTCCGTCAGCAGCAGCAGGCGGCCCGGCACCTCCAGCGTGGAGGCGGGCACGTCGTTCAGCAGCACCTCGCAGCGCAGGCCCTCCAGTTCGGCCGCCACCCACATCGCCGCGCCCGGAAACGGCAGGCCCAGGCGCGCCTGCAGCTGCAGCCGCTCCTGCGCCAGCGCGCGGTCGAGCTTCTCGCCCTGGATCAGCGCGGCCAGGTCGGCCGACAGGCGGATCGACAACGGCTTGGTGGACTCGGGCGGCTTGTGCAGGATGGACGGCGCGTCGCCCTTGCCGCCGTCGCGCAGCAGTGCCGCGATGGGCCGCGACGCGGTGAGCCCGGCCGCCACCGCGCGCTTCTTCGACAGCCAGTGGCCGCCATAGGCCAGGCCGCCGGCCAGCAGCATGAACGGGATGGCCGGGAAGCCGGGCACGAAGGCGAAGCCCACGGTCAGCGCGCCGGCCAGGTACATCGAGCGCGGGTTGCGCGTCAGCTGCTCGACCATGTCCTGGCCCAGCGAGGTCGGCGTCTTCTTGTGCTCGTCGGCCACGCGGGTGGTGATGATGCCCGCGGCCATGCAGATGAAGAGCGCCGGGATCTGCGACACCATCGCGTCGCCGATCGACAGCACCGCGAAGCGGTTGGCCGCATCGCCGGCGGTCATGCCGTGGTACATCACGCCGACGACCACGCCGGCCAGGATGTTCACCACGGTGATGATCAGGCCGGCGATGGAGTCGCCCTTCACGAACTTCATCGCGCCGTCCATGCCGCCGTGCATCTGGCTTTCCTGGGCCAGCAGCGCGCGCTTGCGCTTGGCTTCGTCCGCGGTCAGCAGGCCTGCGCGCAGGTCGGCGTCGATGCTCATCTGCTTGCCCGGCAGCGCGTCCAGCGTGAAGCGCGCGCCCACCTCGGCCACGCGCTCCGAGCCCTTGGCGATGACGATGAACTGCACGATGGTGATGACCAGGAACACCACGATGCCCACCACCAGGTTGCCGCCCACCACCAGCTGGCCGAAGCTCTCGATCAGGTGGCCGGCGTCGGCGTGCAGCAGGATGGCCTTGGTCGAGGCGATGTTCAGCGACAGCCGGAACAGCGTGGTGAACAGCAGCAGCGACGGGAAGGTGGACAGCGACACCGCCTCCGGGATGAACAGCGTGGTCATCAAGAGCAGCACGCTAACGCTCAAATTGATCGCCAGCAGCGTGTCGATCAGCATCGTCGGCAGCGGCAGGATCATCAACGCGATCACGCCGACCAGGAAGCCGGCCATCGAGATGTCGTTGACCATGGAAGCATCGAGACGGGGTTTCATGGCAGGCAGGCCCTTGGGGTGCGGGTTCAGATCTTGGAAACAGGCGGGACCGGCGAGATCGCCGACGGGGCGGCCGCGGCGGACGCGGCGGCCGATGCAGCAGACGCAGCCGCGGCAGAGGCAGATGAGGCAGCGGATGCGGCCGGTGCAGCCAATGCCGGGGAAGCCGCGGCGGCCGGCAGCGCGGGCAGCGCCGCGCCCTCCGTCGCCGGGGCCGCGGCCGCGGCGTTGACGCGCTCCAGCTCGGCCACCCAGCGCAGCACCACGGCCACG
>CBIHPZ010000187.1:0-7007 GCA_966211865.1 uncultured Aquabacterium sp. | reverse complement strand
GTAGGTGCGCGACACGGCGCTTCAGGTCGACGTGCTTCCACAGCAGCGCGACGATTTCGCCCCGGCGCATGGCGGTCTCCACGGCCAACCAGATGATGGAAGGCAACAGCGCGGAGCCGCTAGCCGCTGCGACCCGCTCAAGCTCCCCTTCCTGGGCCCCCCGCTGAGACTCGGCTTCAACGTCGGCCTCGGCCTCGGCCGGAAGCTGGGCGGACGCAATGCGCCGCGTCCGCGCGTTGTTCGCCTGCGGCTTCCTGACCAGCTCGACCGGGTTGGAGAGACTTTCCATCCCCCACTCCTTGCGAGCGATGTTGAACACGTGGGACAGGACAGCCAGGCGGCGCAGCACCGTCGCGGGCTTGTAGTCCTTCAGCCAGTCGTCCCGCAGCTTGGCCAGGTCGGCGCTGCGGATCGTGGCCAGAGGACGCTTCGCCAGTTCGACGGAGCGGCAGGCCTTGAGTACGGAAACCTCCTGGGCAGCCCCCTTCTTGCCTGGCGACACCTCTTGTTCGTACCGCGCCAACGCCTCGTAGAGCGTGGTCGCCTCGGCTTCGCTGCGGCTGATCCACACGCCTCGCGCCATCTCCGACTCGATCATCTTGGCCCAAGCCTCAGCCTCGGCCTTGGTCTCGAAGGTCTTACTTTGGGCGGAGTAGCCGCGCCGGCGGATCTGCGCCTCCCACTGGTGTGGTCCGCGCTTCCTGATGCTTGCCACGATCGATCTCTTCCTCACGCTCGGTGTGGCAGAATTGTGGCATGAACTCAATATATCGACTTAAGTTGTTGTTTTATATATAGCCATTTTTGCATTCGCAATGCGAAGGTCGGGAGTTCGATCCTCCTCGTCTCCACCAGACAAATTCAAGGCCTTGATCTCCATCAAGGCCTTTTCTTTGCCCGCACCAAATCCAGCCTTTCTGCCAGCTGCGGCAGCACGGCCCATCAATACGACTTGGGCAGGCCCAGCACATGCTCGGCCACGTAGCTGAAGACCATGTTGGTGGAGACCGGTGCCACCTGGTACAGCCGGGTCTCCCGGAACTTGCGCTCCACGTCGTATTCGCAGGCGAAGCCGAAGCCGCCATGCGTCTGCAGGCAGACGTTGGCCGCCTCCCAGCTGGCCTTGGCCGCGAGGTGCTTGGCCATGTTGGCGGTGGCACCGGCGTTCTGCTGCGCATCAATGCGCTCGCAGGCTTTCCATCGCATCAGGTTGGCGGCCTCCAGCTCGATGTAGGCCTCGGCGATCGGGAACTGCACACCCTGGTTCTGGCCGATGGGCCGGTTGAAGACCACGCGCTCATTGGCGTACTTCACCGCGCGGTCGATGAACCAGTAGCCGTCGCCGATGCATTCCGCGGCGATCAGCGTGCGCTCGGCGTTCAAGCCATCGAGCAGGGTCTTGAAGCCCTTGCCCTCCGGGCCCAGCAGGTTCTCCTCCGGAATCTCGAGATCGTCGAAGAACAGCTCGTTGGTCTCGTGGTTGACCATGTTCAGGATGGGCCGCACGGTGAGCCCGTTCCCCATGGCCTGCCTGAGGTCGACAAGGAAGCAGCTGAGCCCCTCTGAGCGCTTCTGCACCTGCGCCAGCGGGGTGGTGCGGGCCAGCAGGATCATCATGTCGCTGTGCTGGATGCGCGAGATCCACACCTTCTGGCCGTTGACGACCCAGCGGCCGTCCTTGCGCACGGCCGTGGTCTTCAGCCGGGTGGTGTCGCTGCCGGTGGCGGGCTCGGTGACCGCCATCGACTGGATGCGCAGCTCGCCCGAGGCGATCCGGGGCAGGTAGGCCTGCTTCTGCGCCTCGCTGCCGCTGCGCACGATGGCGTTCATCACGTACATCTGGCCGTGGCACGCGCCGGAGTTGCCGCCGCAGCGGTTGATCTCTTCCATGATGACCGAGGCCTCGGCCATCGTCAGGCCGGAGCCGCCGTAGTCCGGCGGGATCAGCGCCGCCATCCAGCCTGCGGCGGTCAGCGCCCGCACGAACTCGTCGGGGTAGCCGCGCTGTTCGTCGATCTTGCGGAAGTACTCGGCCGGGAACTGCCGGCACAGCTGCCGCACGGCGTCACGGATCTGCTGGTGTTGGTCGGGCTCGGCGTGCATGTCGGTTTCCTTGGGGCGGCAGGGCCGCACAGGTGGTGCAGGTGGGTGGCCATGGCGTTCTCCGCGCGGGCCATGCGCCGGCGGCCACTGCGCTTCTGGGGATGGGAAGCCACGGGATGGCGTGCTGAAATTCCCGGCCCCGCGCCGCCATGCCTGGCATCTTCAACCCGGCCACGAGCCCCATGAAAAAGAAAGACCGAAGCCGCTCCGGCTCCGACTTCCCGGCCACCCAGCCGGCAGCGCTCGTGCCCGATGCCGCGCCGGCAGCCGCCCCCGGCGCGGAATCGCCGCCCCACCCGTGCGATTCGCCCACCGGCCACCCTCAATCGCGCCCGCTTTCGTCCGATAGGGCAGGCATGCACCGGCTGTTGTCGATCGAGTCCTCCCCGACCATGCGCCGCGGCATCGAGCGGCTGCTGTTCGAGCAAGGCTTCGCGGTCGTCTCGGTCCCTGCCGACGAACACGCCCTGGCCGCGCTGGAGCGCGAGCTGGCGCTGGGCCTGTCCGCCGTGGTGCTGGGCTCGAACAGCGCGTCGGCCGCCACCTGCCGCGCCATCGCCACCCGCCTGGGCGAGGCGGACGCGCTGCGCGTGGGCCTCCTGGTGCTGGCCCCGCCCAGCAATGCCGGCGTGCCCGATTTCGTGGCCGGCCGCCGCCACACCCGGGTCGAACACCCCACCGCCGCGCAGCAGGTGCCCGGCTTCGTGCACAGCCTGCTGGCGCAGCTGCAGGCGCCGGAGCCCCTGCCCGCCGCGCGGCGCGAAGGCCTGAAGGTGCTGCTGGTCGACGATTCCAAGACCAGCCGCACCAAGTACAAGCGCCTGCTGCAGTCCAGCGGCTACGCCGTGACCGCTTGCGACGGCCCGCGCGAGGCCCTGACCGTGATCGATGGCGAGCGCTTCGACCTGGCCATCATCGACTACTACATGCCCGGCATGAACGGTGCCGCGCTGTGCCGCACCCTGCGGGCCGAGCCCGCCACGCGCGACCTGACGCTGGCCATCCTGACCGCCTCCTACTCCGACGCGCTGATCCACGACTGCCTGGAAGCCGGCGCGGCCGAGTGCATGTTCAAGGACGAGTCGAACGCCCTCTTCCTGGCCCGCGTGGGCGGCATGGCGCGCCTGCGCGAACGGGAGCTGCGCCTGTCCGAGGAACGCCAGCGCCTGGCGCTGCTGCTCGATTCCGTGGGCGACGGCCTCTACGGCGTCGACCGCAACGGCCGCATCACCTTCGCCAACCGCGCCGCGCTGCGCGCCTTGGGCCACGCGCGCGAGACCGACGTGGTCGGCGTCGCCGCGCAGCAGCTGATCCACCCGGCCGACGAGCAGGGCCGCCCGGTGGCCGCCGAGGCCAGCTTCCTGCAGCAGGCCTACGAGCTGGCCGACTCGCTGGACGACTGGGAAACCGTGTTCCGCCGCGCCGATGGCGAGCTGTTCGACGTCGAATGCAACGTGCGGCCGCAGTTCCACGGCGACCGCTGCACCGGCTCGGTCGTCGCCTTCCGCGACATCACCGAGCGCAAGCGCTTCGAGGCCGAGCTGCAGTGGCAGCTGCAGCACGACCACCTGACGCGGCTGTACAACCGCCGCCACTTCGAGCAGCAGCTGGAGCAGGAGCTGATCCGCCTGAAGCGCAGCAACGAGCTGTCGGCCCTGCTCTTCATCGACCTGGACCGCTTCAAGCACATCAACGACACCGCCGGCCACGCCGCGGGTGACGCCCTGCTGTCCTCCATCGGCCGCAAGCTGCTGGCGCGCGCCCGCGCTTCCGACGTGGTGGCGCGCCTGTCCGGCGACGAATTCGCGGTGCTGCTGCGCAACGTCGACGAACCTGGCCTGGTGGCGCTGGCCGAGTCCTTCCGTACCGTGCTGGACGACGGCCGCTTCGTCTACGGCCGGCGCGAGTTCGAAGTCTCCGGCAGCGTGGGCGCGGTGCGCCTGGACCGCCATTCCGGTGCCGCCCCGCACGTGATGAACTGCGCCGACGCGGCCTGCCGCGTCGCCAAGCAGCACGGCCGCAACCGCATCCACTGTTTCGACGTCAACGAAGACGCCGGCGCGCTGGCGGCGCTGCAACAGTCGTGGTCGCACCGGCTGCAGCGGGCGCTGGCGTCCGACGCGTTCGCGCTGCAGTTCCAGTCCATCGTCTCCCTGGAAGCGCTGCCGCCGGAAGCCATGGCGGCCGAGCACGGCGGCCCGCGCCTGCGCCGCGCCGCGGTGGCCGCACGCCACGGCCAGGAGGTGTTCCTGCGCCTGGAAGACCTGGGCGCGCGGCTGCAGCCCAAGGCCTTCATGTCGCATGCCGAGCGCTTCAACCTGCTGCCCGCGCTGGACGGCTGGGTGCTGGACCGCATCGGCCCGCGCCTGACCGCCGCCGGCGTCACGCCGACGGCTCGATACCACGTCAACGTGGCGGTGGCCTCGCTGCTGGACGCGGGCTACGTCGCCAAGCTGAAAGGCATCGCCAGCCACGAGGCCTTCGCGGCCGGCTGCCTGTACCTCGAGGTGAAGGAAAGCGACCTGGCGCCGCAGCTGGCGCGCGCGCTGCCGGTGATGCAGGAACTGGCGGCCCTGGGCCTGCTCTTCGTGCTGGATGAATTCGGCCGCGGCCTGGGCGCGCTGGACCACCTGCGCAGCCTGCCCATCGCCGCGGTGAAGCTGGACACGACCCTGGTGCAGGGCCTGACACACGACCAGTTCGGCGCCACCCTGGTGCGCACGATGACCGAGCTGGCCCACGCGATGAACCTGGAGGTCTTCGCGCCCGCGGTGGAAGACGTGGCCACGCTGCGCCAGCTGCACGCCATGGGGCTGGACCGCGCCCAGGGCTACGTGCTGGGCCGGCCGGGCGGCGACGCGGCCGAGACCATTCCCGCGCCGGACGACTTCATCGAACTCGAACGCTCACCTTGAGCGTTAGCGCCGGGTTCTGCGCTGGTGTCAGCGCCGCGGCACCTCGTCCACCATCTCGGCATACAGCTGCGGCGGCAGGCGCTTCAGCATCCAGCGGATGGCCAGCGGCACCAGCACCAGGTCGTCGGCGATGCCCAGCACCGGCAGCACGTCCGGCAGCAGGTCGATCGGGGAGATGACGTACAGCGCCAGCAGCCCCACGCCCAGCTTCAGCCAGCCGGGTGAAGCCGGATGGCGCAGTGCGCGCCACAGCTTGCGCGCGTCGCCGCGCACCAGGGTCCACAGCAGGGCCAGCCGTTTCCACATGTCGCTCTCCGGCGCGGCGGAGGTGCCGCTGCGCCCCAGGTGGGCGCGCGCCGGCGCTTGACAAGGGGCGGCGCACAAGCGCTTACCCGCGGCCCGCAGCGGCTGGCGGAGGTGCGGCCGCCGGCCTCCGACACGGACCTCACTTGGAGCCGGGTTCATCGCCCGCCTCAGGCCAGGCCCGGGCGCCGGTTTGCACCGGCCGGGGCCTGCGCAGGTTCCCGCGTCAGGCCGGCAGCTCGCTGCGGCGCGGCAGGTCCGCGCCGCGGCGCGAGCAGGTGATGGCCGCGGCCCGCGCCGCAAAGCGCAGCGCCAGCGCCACCTGCTCGCGTCCCAGGGCGCCCAGGCCGTCCGCGCTGAGATGACCCTGCTCGGCCAGCCAGGTCAGCAGCGCGGCCTGGAAGGTGTCGCCGGCGCCCACGGTGTCCACCACCGCCACCCGCTCCGGGGCCACGGTGACCGCCTCGTCACGCGTGTAGCCCACCGCACCATCGGCGCCCCGGGTGATGACCACCAGCCTCACGCCCGCCGCCAGCGCGTCCGCCGCGAACTGCTCGACACGGCGGCCGGGGAACAGCAGCGACAGGTCCTCGTCGCTCACCTTCAGCAGGTGCGTGCGGGTCAGCATCCAGTCCAGGGAGGCGCGCCACACCTCCAGGTCGGGCTCGACGTTGGTGCGGATGTTCGGGTCGTAGCTGATGACGCTGCGGCCCCGTTCGCGCTCCACCAGCAGGCGCTGGGTCTCGCCGGTGGGCGAGACGACCATCGCGAAGGAGCCGAAATGGAAGCAGTTGGCACGGGCCGGCACCGCGTCCAGGTGCTCGGGGCGCAGCAGCCGGTCGGCCGCGCCGTGGCCATAGAACGCATAGGACGGCACGCCCTGCGCGTCCAGGCCGACCAGGCTGATGGTCGTCGGCGCGTCGAGCCGGGCGACACAGGCGGTGTCGATGCCCTCGTCCGCCAGCGCGCGCATGAGCCGTTCCCCGGCGAAGCCGGTGCCCACGCCGCCCAGGAAGCCCACCGGCTGCCCCAGGCGCGCCAGGCCCAGCGCCACGTTGAAGGGGGAGCCGCCAATGCGGCCGTCGAAGCCGATGCCGGAGGGCGTGTCGCCGGTGGCGAACACATCGAACAGGGCTTCTCCGCAAACGATGAACATGGACCGCGGCTCCAATAAATCCAACAGAGTGATTTATTAGACCACCGGCGTACCGATCACGCCAGTGTCGGCCGGCGGGCGGATGCGCGGGCGTCCTACACCGCCACCGTGCCGGGCTGCCAACAATTCAGCCATGAAGATCCACCGCCACCCCTCCCTGTTCGCCCTGCTGGCGGCTGCCGCGTTGGCCGCCACGCTGCCCGCCACCGCCGCCGAAACAGCGGGCGACAAGGCCGCCGACGGCGCGCACCGCGCCGGCGCTGCCGTGTCCCACGGTGCGCATGCCGCGGCAAGCGGCGTGCAGCGCGGGGCGCATGCCGCCGCGAACGGCGTGGAGCACGGAGCCCATGCCACCGCCAACGGCGTCGAGCGCGGCGCCAAGGCCACTGAAAACGGCCTCAAGCGCGCCGCTGCCGCCACTGAACGCGGCGTGAAGCGCGCCGCCAAGGCCACGGCGCGCGGCATCGAACGCGGTGCCGAGGCCACCGGCCGCGCGGCGCACAAGGTGGCCGAGAAGATCGGCCTGGCGG
>CBIHPZ010000186.1:0-7010 GCA_966211865.1 uncultured Aquabacterium sp. | reverse complement strand
GTGAAGTCGGCGATGACCTGCAGCAGGGCGCGGACTTCGATGTTCTGGAAGTTCAAGGACAGCTTCTCGCCGCTGTACCCAGGCCCTTGCGACAGCTTGTTGGGGTCGACTTTCATCGGCCGCACTTCGAGCACGAACTGGTTGTCGCTTTGGTACGCACTGTGCTCCCAGGCGCCACGGGGCTCGACGACCATGCGCACGCGTTCGCCGCTCTGGAACGTCGAAACGCTTTGCACCGGCGTTCCGAAGTCGGAAACGTCCAGCCGGCGGCGAAGGTTGTCCGGCAGGCTCGAGCGCAGGAACTCCACCACCAGGCTCTGGCCCTGCTGACGGATATCGACCCCCACCTGCGTGCTGGCGAGCGAGACGACGACCCGGCCCGCCCCGTCAGGGCCACGGCGGAAATCGATGTCGCGCAGCGCGAGCGACTCGCGGTTCTGCGGCTGCGCGAACTGCACGGACTCCGACGGGGCTGCTGCCGCCGCCAAGGGCGCCGCGCCGGCCGACTCCAGCACCAGCATCAGTGCCTTGCCCTGCAGTTCGGCGCGGTAATTGGCCGGGTTCCGCAGATTCAAGACCAGCCGCGTGCGCTCACCAGCCTGTGCCACGTTCACCGAACGCAGGTTGCCCTGGTTCACCTCGACACTCGGCCGCCCCAGCGCATTGCCCATTCCGGGCAGGTCGATCGCGATGCGCGGCGGCGTCTGGATGGCGAAGCCGTTCGGCACCGCCGTCAGCGGTTCGGCCAGTTCGATGCGCACCACCTCGGCGCCGGCCTGCTGGGTGGTCGTGATGGAGCGGATCGAGTTCTGCGCCACCGCTGCGAGAGGCGCGGCCAGCACCAAGACAAAAGCGGCCAGCCGGGTGCGCCAATTCAGCATGTTGTGGTTCTCCTGCAAAGTTCTCATCGCGCCTTCTCCTGCAGCTGGAGCGTGCTGGTGCGCTCGATCCACTCGCCCGCGGCGTCCTGCACGACTTCGCGCAGGGTCACCTCGGTCTCCGAAATTCGCGTGATCTTTCCGTAGTTCTGCCCGAGGTAGTCACCGACCTTGACCTGGTAGAGCAGGTTGTCGACGCGCAGCAGCGCGTACTGCTGGCCGTTCTTCATGACGCTGCCCACCATCGACATGCTGTCCATGGGGAAGGCTTCGAGCGGTTCCTTGCGGCGATTCGTCTCGGCGGCCAGCAAGGAATTCGGCTGTCGCGCCTCCTGCTTGAGCGCCACCGCCAGCTTCTGGCTGCTGAAGGGATCGACCGACTGGGCGCCGGCATAAGGCGCCGGATCGAACTTGCGGGGCGGCACCAGCGGCTGCACGTTCGGCTTGACTTCGCGCTTCTGCTGCTCCATCCACACGGTGAGCTCCTCCTGCTCGCCCGAGCAGGCCGAGAGGACGCAGGCCGACGACATCGCCAGGACCGCGCTGACCAGACGTGCGGCCATCACTTCTTCGCCCCCTTCGCCTTTTCCGCCTTCGCCTTGCGGATCTCGGCAATCTCATTCACGTCCAGATAGCGATAGGTCCGGGCCGTGGCCTCCATGGTCAGCTTGCCCGAGGTGTCTTTGGGCTGAGCCGTCAGAACGAGGTTGTGCAGCGTGACGATCCGGGAAAGATTGGCCACATCGGCTGCGAAGGCGCCAATGTCGTGGTACCTGCCGCTAACTTTCAATGAGATCGGCAGTTCGGCGTAATAGTCCTTCAGCTCGACTTGGCCGGGACGGAAGAGCTCGAACTCCAGCCCGCGCCCGAGTCCGGCGGTATTGATGTCGGACAGCAGCGCATCCATTTCTGCCTTGCCCGGCAGCTGCTTTTCCAGCTGGGTCACGTATTCCTGGACTTGCTGCTTCTGCTTGCGCAGTTCGGCCAAGTTGACGGCCTGTGCCAACTTGTCGCGGTAGTCCTTCTTCAGCTTCGGCTCTTCGGCGCGCGCAGCTTCCAGTTCATCGTTCGACGACTGAACGAAAAGGAACCAGCCGGCGGTGACGACGGCAATGGTGGCCGCCAGCCAGGCACAGATCTTCGGCAGAAGCGGCCATTGGCCCGGTTCACGGGTGTTGAGTCCCCTGAATTGGTCGGTGGCCCGGCTCAGCGCATTGCCGACGTCGAGATTGGCGGGACGTGTGGTGGTCGCCATCGCGCCTCCTCAAGTGCTCTTGCGCGCAGGCGCTGGCGCGGAAGCGGGCGCCGAGGGCGCGCCAGCGGGAACCTGGGCACTGGGCTGGACCAGGAACACGCGCACCGAGAAGTCGAGCAGTCGCCGCTGGTCGCGGTTGGCCGCAGCCCCCGTCGACGCCGTCGGCAGGTTCACCGCCTTGATCTCGACCAGTTCAGGCCGCTTCAGCCACTGGGACTGGTTCTGCGTATTGCGCAGCAACTCGGACACGCGCTCGTTCGTCTGCGCAATGCCGCTGATCGTCACCTGGTCACCCGCTTGCTTGATCGCCGTGAAGTAGATGCCTTCGGGCGTGTAGCGGACCAGCTCGTCGAGCAGGTAAACGGGGATGTTCCGATTGGTCTGCAGATCCTCGACAGCCTTCTGCCGCGCCTTCAAGCTTTCGATCTCGGCCCGCAGTTCCGCGATGTCCTTGATCTGGCTTTCCAACTGCTTGATCTGCGCACTCAGGAAGGTATTGCGTGCCTGCTGCGCCTCGGTCATCTGCTGAAGCACCACCATCCAGATCCCGGCAATCACGACACCCGCTGCCGCGGCTGCCCCCAGTCCGACGAAGAATGCGCGTTTGCGCTGTTGGCGCCGCTCCTCGCGGTGGGGCAGCAGGTTGATCAGGATCACTGCATGAACCTCCGCATGGCCAGGCCGCAGGCCGTCAGGTAGGAGGCCGCGTCGCGGCGCACCTTGGCCTCGCGGACGGCGGAGCCCAGCTTCATGTTGTCGAACGGATTGACGACCATGGAGGCGAACCCGGTCAGCTCGGTGACACGTTCCTTCAGGCCCGGCAGGCCGGCGGTGCCGCCGCCCAGCATCACGTAGTGCACCTTGTGGTGCGGCGTGCTGGTGAAGAAATACTGCAGTGCCCGGCCGATCTCCTGAGACAGGCTGTCGACGAAAGGCACCAGGATGGCCGAGTCGTAGTCCTCGGGGAGGTCGCCGGCCAGCTTCTTGGCTTCTGCCTCTTCGAAGGAGAAGCCGTACTGCCGGGAAATCAGCTGCGTCAGCTGCGAGCCGCCGAAGGCCTGGTCGCGGTCATAAAGCATCTCTTCGTCGCGCAGCACCTTGAGGCTGGTGGTGTCTGCGCCGATCTCGAACAAGGCCACCAGCGCGTCCTTGCCCTCGTTCGGCAGGGACGAAATGATGCGGGTCATGGCCAGCCGGGAGGCATGCGACTCGATGTCGAGCACCAAAGGCTTGAGCCCGGCGGCTTCGGCGAGACCCTGCCGGTCTTGAACACGGTCCTTGCGGGAGGCGGCGATCAGCACCTCGACATCACCACCAGAGGTGGGGCTGGGACCAATGACACAGAAGTCCAGACTCACCTCGTCCAGCGAGAAGGGGATGTATTGGTTGGCCTCGGTCTCGACCTGGATCTCGAGCTCTTCCTCGCGCAGGCCGGCGGGCAGCATGATCTTCTTGGTGATGACGGCCGATTGCGGCATCGCCATCGCGACGTGCTTGGTGCGGGTGCCGCTCTTCTGGACCAGCTTGCGCACGGCTTCGGCGACCTCGTCGAACTTCTCGATCTGGCCGTCAGTGATCCAGCCCTTCTGAAAAGGCTCCGAGGCGAAGCGTTCCAGCACGTATTCGCCATTGGCGGCCTGACCCAACTCAACGAGCTTGGCGCTCGAGGAGCTGATGTCCAGTCCGATCATTGGCGGATGCTTGCGGCCCAGCAGCAAGTCTAGAAAGCTCACAACAGGTCTCCCAACCAGCAAGAGGGCTGCGGAAAAGGGACAGACAATTCTTAAGAAGTTACTTCAATGCTAGCAGTAAAGCCTTTGTGCACCAAAGGAATTTCCCGAAGCGGCGCAAACGGCTCGTTGCGATTCGCCGACGTTTGCCAATGTATTTGAAACAAGGCGCTCCACTCGTGGAGGATCACCGGACGGTACCCATCGCGTGCGCGGCGGGGTGGTTTCTATAAACTCGAATTCTGATGACCGACCCCCAACAAGCGGCCGAGGCACCCGCGCCCGCCTCGCCTTCAAGACGCCCGCCCGGCTGGGCGGGTACCGCGCTTCGCATACTGGCCTGGCTGGCAGGGGGGGCGCTGGCTGGCACCCTGATGGTCGTGCTGCTGGCTGCCGTGGCACTCGCCGTGGCCTACCCCAACCTGCCCGAGATCAGCGGACTCACCGACTACCGGCCCAAGCTGCCGCTGCGCGTCATTTCCGCCGACGGGGTGCTGCTCGGTGAATTCGGCGAAGAACGCCGGGTCTTCACGCCCATCGCGCGCATTCCGCGCGTCATGCAGGACGCGGTGCTGGCGATCGAGGACGCCCGCTTCTACCGCCACAGTGGCGTGGACTACCTCGGCATCATCCGTGCCGGCCTGGCCCAGTTCAACAAGGCCAAGAGCCAGGGCGCGTCGACCATCACGATGCAGGTCGCGCGCAACTTCTACCTCTCGACCGAGAAGACCTTCACCCGCAAGATCTACGAGATCCTCCTCGCCCTCAAGATCGAGAGCCAGATCAGCAAGGAGCAGATCCTCGAGATCTACATGAACCAGATCTTCCTCGGCCAGCGCGCCTATGGCTTCGCCGCGGCCAGCGAGATCTACTTCGGCAAGCCGCTGCAGGAACTCAGCATCGCGGAAGCGGCGATGCTGGCCGGCCTGCCGCAAGCGCCCTCGGCTTACAACCCGGTCAGCAACCCGCAGCGGGCCACGCGGCGCCAGCAGTACATCATCCAGCGCATGTTCGAGAACGGCTTCATCACCGAACAGCAGGCGGATGCCGCGCGCAAGCAGGTGCTGCGCTACCGCATGCCGGCGGATGCGGCGGTGCATGCCGAATACGTCGCCGAAACCGTTCGCCAGCTGGTGCACACCCAGTACGGCGAGGAGACGACGACGCGCGGGCTCAACGTGTACATCACCGTTGATGCGTCCGACCAGGCCGCTGCCTACCGGGCCTTGCGCCGCGGCCTGCTGAACTACGAGCGGCGCCAGGTCTACCGCGGCCCGGAGGACCACGTGGACCTCCCCGGCGACCCGAAGGACCTGGACGCCCGCATCGCCGAAGCGCTGGCCGACCACCCGGACAACGACGAACTGAAGGCCGCCGTGGTGCTGGAAGCCAGCCCACGCAAGGTGGTGGCGGTGCTGCAAAGCGGCGAGGTGATCACCATCGTCGGCGACGGCCTGAAGCCGGTGACATCAGGGCTGAGCGACAAGGCCGCGCCGAAGAACCAGATCCGGCGCGGCGCGGTGGTCCGCGCGGTGAAGGGCCCCAAGGGCGACTGGACACTGACGCAGCAGCCGGAGGTGGAAGGCGCCTTCGTCGCGATGGACCCCAACACCGGCGCCATCCGTGCGCTGGTCGGCGGCTTCGATTTCGGCAAGAGCAAGTTCAACCATGTCGTGCAGGCGTGGCGCCAGCCGGGCTCCAGCTTCAAGCCCTTCATCTACTCCAGCGCGCTGGAGAAGGGCTTCATGCCGCAGACGGTGGTCAACGATGCGCCCCTGTTCTTCGACGCGGGCGCCACCGGCAGCCAGCCCTGGGAGCCGAAGAACTACGACGGCAAGTTCGAGGGGCCGATGCCGCTGAAGCAGGCGCTGGCGAAGTCCAAGAACATGGTCTCGATCCGTGTGCTGCAGTCGGTGGGTGTGCGCTACGCGCAGGAATGGATCACCCGCTTCGGCTTCGAGGCTGAGAAGCACCCGGCCTACCTGACGATGGCGCTGGGCGCAGGCAGCGTCACGCCGCTGCAGATGGTGAGCGGCTACGCCGTCTTCGCCAACGGCGGCCACCGCGTGAACCCCATGCTGATCACCCGCATCACCGACAGCAAGGGCCGCGTGCTGCTGGACACGCCGCCGAAGCAGGTCGACGAGTCGATGCGCGTGATCGACGCCCGCAACGCCTTCGTAATGACGCAACTGATGGGCGAAGTGACGCGCGCCGGCACCGCGGCGTCGGTCTACCAGACCTTCAAGCGCACCGATCTGTACGGCAAGACCGGCACCACCAACGACTCCATGGACGCGTGGTTTGCTGGTTATCAACCCAACCTGGCGGCGGTGGTCTGGATCGGCTACGACAACCCGCGCAAGCTGGGTGACCGCGAGACCGGCGGCGGCCTGTCATTGCCGGTGTGGATCGAGTTCATGACCCATGCGCTGCGCAAGCTGCCGCCGCAGGACCTCACGGTGCCCGAAGGCGTGATGCAGCGCGGCAATGACTGGGTCTACGACGAATACGGCGCAGGCGCCGCGGTGACCAGCGTGGGGCTGGAAGACAAGATGCCGCATGCGCCGAGCGAGGAAGAGCGCCGCGGCATCCTCGACCTGTTCCGCCGCTGAGCCGCGGGGCCGATCCAGCCGGCACCACACTGCCCCTTAGCTCGCTGGCTCGCCCATGGACCCGCGCACCGCGAGTCCGACGCCGTGTTCAAGCCGGCGCGAAGCTCAGCGGGCGGCCGGCCTGCTGGGAGGCGAACTGGGACAACGCGGCGAAGAACTCGGTGCCGTCACGCGTGTCGACCCAGCGTCCGCCTTCATGCCGGTAGTGGTGGCCACCCGCGCGTGCGGCCACCCACAGCTCGTGCAGCGGCGGCTGGGTGTTGATGATGATCTTGCTGCCATCGGGCAGGGCCAACTCCACGAGGCCGCCGGTCCGGTGCACGTCGATGTCGATGATGTCGTCCTGCAGCCAGCGATCGATCGTCGATTCAATGCCGGCAAGGATGTGGTCGGTCAGCCGATGGAACTCGCTGTCGGTCAGGCCCGAGGCGGGGGAAGTCATGGTCAATAGAATCCGGCGATGCAGCTGAATTCGAGTGTAGCCACGCGTTCCGCCGCCCGCGGCCTCATCCTTGGCGCGATCTGGGTCGGG
>CBIHPZ010000185.1:0-7011 GCA_966211865.1 uncultured Aquabacterium sp. | reverse complement strand
GCGCTCGATCTCGTGACCCAGCAGCCACTGGTGGCCGAAGGGATCACGGATGCGGCAGCTGCGTTCGCCGTAGAACTGGTCGGCCGGTGCCATCTCCAAGGTGGCGCCGGCCGCCACCGCTTTCTCGGCCAGCGCATCGCAGTCGTCCACGTGCAGGTGGATGGAGGCACCCAGTGTGGTGGCGCCGTCCGGCGCGTACAGGCCGTACTCCGGAAACTCCTCGCTGAGCATCAGCACGCCGGGGCCGATCTTCAACTCGGTGTGCCCGATGCGGCCCGAGGGCTCGACCAGGCGGAACAGCTCCGTGGCGCCGAACACGCGCACATAGAAGCCGATGGCCGCGGCGGCGCCGCGCACGCGCAGGTACGGAAAGACCTGGTGGATGGTGTTGTCGGCAGGCATCGTGAACTCCCGGTTCGTGGCGGTAGCGCAGCTTGTGCGCCCTGTCCCGCCAAGGTCTTGATCCGAATGCTTCACACGTCGTTCAAAACGACGAGCCCGGGGTCTTGAGGAAAGCTTCTTCCTCGGCCGTGCTCGGGCGCCCCAGCAGCGCGTTGCGGTGCGGGAAGCGGCCGAAGCGGGCCACGATGTCGTGGTGGGCCTGGGCCCAGCGCAGCAGGTCCGCCAGCGCCGGTTCGTCCTGGCCCAGTTGGGCGAAGAGTTGCAAGGCCTGCTGCTGCGCCGCCAGGTCCTCGGCATGCTCGAAGGGCATGTAGACGAACTGGCGCTGCACGCCGCTGAGCGCGCGGTCCTGGCCGGCGTCCACCATGGCCCGCGCGGCGGCCAGCGCGCGTTCATCGCCGGCGAAGGCGCGGGCGCTGTCGCGGAAGGCATTGCGGGTGAACTGGTCCAGCACGATGACCTGCGCCAGCGCCGGCAGCGGTTGCAGGCCCCAGGTCTCCAGGCGGCCGGCCAGCGCCGCCTCGATCGTCGGCCCGAAGCGCTCGCGCACCTGCTGGTCGAACACCGGGTCCTTGCGGAACCAGGCCTGCCGCGGCAGCCGGTGACCCGGGTCGTCCGGCGGGCCGAACCAGAAGTCCAGCACGGCTTCCGGGGCGGCGGGTGTCGTGGTCGGACTCATCGCGGCTCCTATCGCCTGAAATCAGCGTCCCAGCTGCTGCCAGAGGAAGGCGAACTCCAGCGCCATCATGTCGGCCTTCTGCGCGTTGTCGGCCGCGCCGGCGTGGCCGCCTTCGGTGTTCTCGTAGTACAGCGGCGCGTAGCCCATCTCCAGCATGCGCGCGGCCATCTTGCGGGCGTGGCCCGGGTGCACGCGGTCGTCGCGGGTGGAGGTGGTGAACAGCACCTGCGGCAGCTTCTGGCCCGGCTTCAGGTTCTGGTAGGGGCTGTACTGCGACAGCCAGGCCCATTCGGCGGGCTGGTCGGGGTCGCCGTACTCGGCCATCCAGGAGGCACCGGCCAGCAGCTTGTGGTAGCGCTTCATGTCCAGCAGCGGCACCTGGCACACCACGGCCTTGAAGAGCTCCGGCCGCTGCAGCATCACCGCGCCCACCAGCAGGCCGCCGTTGCTGCCGCCCTGGATGCCGAGGTGCGCCGGGCTGGTGATCTTGGTGGCGATCAGGTCCTCGGCCACGGCGGCGAAGTCGTCGTAGCTCTTCTGCTTGTTGGCCTTGGTGGCGGCCTGGTGCCAGGCCGGGCCGTACTCGCCACCACCGCGGATGTTGGCCACCACCAGCACGCCGCCGTGGCTGTACCAGGCGGTGCCGAAGCCGGCCGAGTACCAGGGCTGCTGCGACACCTCGAAGCCGCCGTAGCCGTACAGCAGCGTGGGGTTGCTGCCATCGGCCTTGGCGCCCTTCGGCCAGACGACGAAGTAGGGCACGCGCGTGCCGTCCTTGGACTTGGCGAAGCGCTGCTCCACCTTGATGCCGGTGGCGTCGAAGAAGGCCGGGCGGGCCTTCAGCAGCTCGCGCTGGTCGCTGCCGGTGCGCCCCAGCATCAGCGAATCGGGCGTCAGGAAGTCCGTGTAGGTCACGAGGTAGGACTCCGCCAGCGGGTCGTCCTTCAGCTGCGGGTCGTGCAGTGCGCTGGCCGACAGCGTGCCGGGGAATGGCGCGTTGACCTCGCGCCGCTTCCATTCGGCGTTAGCGGCGGTGCCTTCGCCGGCCCCGGCCTTGGTGACGCGGGTCCACTCCTCGAGCCGCCCGGCCACGTTGTCCAGCACGTTCAGCAGCACCGCGCTGCGGGTGGTCGAGAAGCCCGCCAGCGAGCGGGTGGGCGTGGGCGTGAAGAGCGCGGTGAAGCGCCGTTCGCCCGCGAGATAGGCCTTCACGTCGGTCACCAGCAGCGAGCCGGCGGGCCAGGTCTTCTCGCCGATCTTCCAGTCGCTGCGCAGCTGCACCAGCAGCTGGTCGCGCCAGAAGCTGAATTCGCTGTCGCTCGGGCGGTCGAGCACCACCGGCTTGCCGTCGGACAGCAGGCTCAGTTCGGTGTTGTAGAAGTCGGTGGCGCGGACGAACACCGTGCGCTCGAAGCCGGGCGTGTGGTCGACGCTGGCATAGGCGTACACGTCCTTGGCGCGGGCCTCGTACACCGTCTCGGCCGCGCTGATGGGCTGGCCGCGCTTCCACTTCTTCACCAGGCGCGGGTAGCCTGATTCGGTCATCGAGCCGGGCCCGAAATCGGTGCCGACGTAGAGCGTGTCCTTGTCCAGCCAATCGACGTTGGTCTTGGCCTCGGGCAGCTTGAAGCCGTCGTCGACGAACTTCCTGGTGACCGTGTCGAACTCGCGCAGCACCACCGCATCGGCCCCGCCGCGCGAGACGCGCACCAGGCAGCGGCGGTAGTCGGGCCCCAGGCAATCGGCGCCGGACCAGACCCAGTTCTCGTTCTCGGCCTTGGCCAGCGCGTCCAGGTCGATCACCGTTTCCCAGGCCGGGTTCGGCTTGCGGTACTCGGCCAGCGTGGTGCGGCGCCACAGGCCGCGCGGGTTGGCCGCGTCGCGCCAGAAGTTGTAGAGGTATTCGCCGCGGCGGCTGACGTAGGGGATCTTTTCCTTCGAATCGAGGATGGCGCGGAAGGTCTCGCGCATGGTCTCGAAGCGCGGCTGCTTTTCGAGCTGCTTGCGCGATTCCGCATTGCGTTCGCGCACCCAGGCCAGGGCCTTGTCGCCCTGCACGTCTTCAAGCCAGAGGTAAGCGTCGTCAGCGGTGGGGGTGGCGGCCATCGAGTGAGGGGTGAAGAGTGCCGACGCAGCGGCCAGCATCAGGATGGGGAGGAATGCACGCGGCATAAAACGAAGCGGCCCTCGTGGGGCCGCGTGTCGGTGAGCGGGTGCTTGGGATGATAGGTGCCGGCCGCGGCCTGACCGGCTCAGGGTTTTCAGCGCCCGCCGCGCCACAGCGCTTCCGGCTGCAGTTCCAGCGCGCCGCGCTCGTCGTTCAACCACACGTGGCCGTCCTGCACCTGCACCTGCAGCTGCATCGAGCGCTGCGCGCGCTCGCCCAGCGCCTGGGCCTGGTCGGGCGGCAGGCGCCACACCTCCAGGTTCTTCAGGCGGGTGATCTTGGTCTCGATGCCGGCCCACCAGATGTGCGACGCGCTGCCGTAGCAGTAGATCGTCACCCGCTCGGCCTTGCCGCAGGCCTTGGCCAGGCGGCGTTCGTCAGGCTGGCCCACCTCGATCCAGTGCACGATCTGCTCGGTGAGGTCCTTCTGCCACAGGTCGGGCTCGTCGGTGTCCGACAGCCCGCGCGCGAACTGCAGCGTGCCTTTCAGGTCGTCGGCCGGCACCTGCAGCGCAAAGGCCAGCACGCGCACCATCAGGCGTTCTTCGGTTTCGGAAGGGTGGAGGGCCAGGGTCAGCGCATGCTCGCCGTAGACCCCACGGTCCATGTCGGCGAGGTGGATGTTGGCTTTGTAGATCGTGGACTTCAGGGCCATGGGAAGGGCGCGGCTCGGGGACGGTTTCAGGTCTGGGACAGGACCGCGTGGCCGTTGGCCATCACGATGGGGGCGGACTGCGCGCCGCTCGCATAGGGCGGGCGGCGGTGCAGCGGACAGTAGTGCGTGACCAGGCTTCGCCGCGTCTTCGGGGACGTGCGTGGCGAGCCGCCATGCGCCAGGTCGGCGGCCCACACCAGCGCGTCGCCACGGCGCGGGCGGAACAGCTGCCGCTGCAGCCCCGCGGCCTCGCAGCGCGCGCCGAGCGTGGCCGAGTAGCTGCTCGCCGCCGGGTCACCGGGCAGCAGGGCCTTCGACGGCGGGTCGCCGAACAGCAGGTCGGGCAGGCGGTGGCTGCCGGGGTGGTACATCAGCTCGCCGCTGCCGGGCTCGATGTCCTCCAGCGCGATCCATGAGGCCACGAACTCCAGCGGTGGATCGACGTACACGAAGGCGGTGTCCTGGTGCACGCCCTGCTCGGACCCGTGCTCGAAGTACAGCGTCTGGAAGGCCAGCGCCTTGGCCTCCATCACCAGTTCGAAGAAGCGGGCCAGCTTGGGCGCGAAGATCGCGGCCTGCACCTCGGGAAGGGTGGCGTGCACGTCGATCACCTTGCACTCGCCCATGCCCAGCTTGTCGCGCCGCGCCGGGCCCTGGTGCTTGCCGTCGGTGTCCCAGTACGTCATCTGCCGGCTGCCGGCGTCAATGGCGCCGTCGATGGCCGCCTGGACCTGCCGCGTTTGCGCCTCGTCCAGCACGCCGGGGATGATCGCGTAGCCGTTCTCCATCCAGAAGCGCAGCAATGCCGCTTCCTCGGCACTGACCGAGCCTTGCTTCTGCAGGCGGTCGAGGTGCTCGGCCCGTTCATGGCGGTCCGTCCAGAAACCGCCGAAGGGGCTGAGGAAGCCGGACTGGACGCGTTCGGACGTCTTGTTGAGCAGCTTGGAGATGAGGTTGAGGGGCATGGCGCGGAGGTGCGGTACGCGAAGCGGCGCATTGTCGCCCCGTGCGCCACCCCCGCGCGTGGCGGCTACTCCTCTTCCTTCACCTTGTAGCCGGACACCAGTTGCTGCTGGACGTTCGGCGGCACCGGCTCGTAGTGGGATAACTCCAGCGTGTAGCGGCCCTGGCCGCTGGTCATCGCGTTCAGGCGCGACTGGTAGCCGGCCAGCTCCGACAGCGGCGCCTGGCCCTTGATCACCATGGTCTGCGCGGCGCCGTTGTGCGTGCCGCTGACCTGGCCGCGCTTGGCCGAGAGGTCGCCGGTGATGTCGCCCATCGCCACCTCGGGCGCGGTGATCTCCACGTTGACGATGGGCTCCAGCACGATCGGCCGCGCCTCGCGGATGGCGGCCAGGAAGGCCTTCTTGCCGGCGGTGACGAAGGCGATTTCCTTGCTGTCCACCGAATGGCTCTTGCCGTCGTAGACGATGACGCGCACGTCCACCACCGGGTAGCCGGCGATGGCGCCGGTGGCCAGCACCTCGCGCACGCCTTTCTCGACGGCCGGGATGAATTGCGTGGGGATGGTGCCGCCCTTGACCTGGTCCAGGAACTCGAAGCCCGCGCCGCGCGGCAGCGGCTCGATCTTCAGGTACACCTCGCCGAACTGGCCGGCGCCGCCGGTCTGCTTCTTGTGGCGGTGGTGGCCTTCGGCATTCGCGGTCACGGTCTCGCGGTAGGCGATGCGCGGCGGGCGGGTGTCCACCTCGAACTTGTAGACCTCGCGCAGGCGGTCCAGCAGCATGCGCAGGTGCAGCTCGCCCAGGCCGTAGACGATGGTCTCGTTGGTGGTCGGCACGTGCTCGATCTTCAGGCACGGGTCCTCGTCCACCAGCTTGCTCATGATCTCCCACATGCGCTGCTCGTCGCCGCGCCTTTTGGGTGATATGGCCAGGCCGTGCACCGGCACCGGGAAGGGCAGGGGCTTCAGGTGGATGTGGTCGTCCTCCGCCGCGTCGTGCAGCACGGCGTCGAAGTGCAGCTCGTCCACCTTGGCCACGGCGCAGATGTCGCCCGGCACGGCGCGCGGCACCTCCACGTGGTCCTTGCCCTGCAGCATGAAGAGGTGGCCCACCTTGAAGGGCTTGCGGCCGTCGCCCACGTACAGCAGGCTGTCCTTGGTGATGGTGCCCTGGTGCACCCGCATCACGCCCATCTTGCCGACGTAGGGGTCCACCGTGATCTTGAAGACGTGGGCCAGCACGTGGGCGTTGGGGTCGGGCTGGGCGTGCATCAGCACCGCGTCCGGGCCTTCGCCATTGAGGAAGTCGGGCGCATTGCCTTCCGTGGGGTTGGGCAGCAGCTTGACGATGACGTCCAGCAGCTCCGCCACGCCGGCGCCGGTGCGCGAGGAGACGAAGCACACGGGAATCAGGTGGCCTTCGCGCAGGGCCTGTTCCAGCGGCGCGTGCAACTCGCTGGCGTCGACGTCGCCGTCGTTCAGGTAGCGGTCGACGAAGGCCGCGTCCACCTCCACGACCTGTTCGACGAGCGCGCGGTGCGCCGCATCGACCGAGCCGAAGTCGGAGTGCCCGTCGCGGTTGTAGAAGCAGTCGATCACCCTGGCGCCGCCGTCGTCCGGCAGGTTCAGCGGCAGGCATTCCTTGCCGAAGGTGGCCTGGATGTCGGCCAGCAGGCGGGCCAAGTCGATGCCCTGGGCGTCGATCTTGTTGACGATGATCAAGCGGTCGAGCTGGCGCTCGGCCGCGTACTCCATCATGCGCACCGCCATCGGCTCGATGCCGACCGCGGCATTGATCACCACGGCCGCGGTTTCCACCGCTTCCAGCGCCGGCAGGCTCTGGCCGACGAAATCGGGTCCGCCGGGGGTGTCGATGAAGTGGATGCGGGTGCCGGCGTGCGCGGTGTGCATCACCGCCGCGTTCAGCGAATGCTGCATCTTGCGTTCGAGCGGGTCGAAGTCGCTGACGGTCGATCCGCGTTCCAGCGTGCCAGCGGCGCCGATGGCGCCTGATTTGAGCAACAGCGCCTCCGCGAGGCTGGTCTTTCCGGCGGCGGCGGGTCCGACGAGGGCCAGGGTCCGGATGTCGGCCACCTGGACGGCGCCGGACGCGAGTGGGCTTGGCATGAGGGTCTCCTTCAGCC
>CBIHPZ010000184.1:0-7021 GCA_966211865.1 uncultured Aquabacterium sp. | reverse complement strand
ACGCAGTCGCTCACCGAATTGCTGGACCCGCTCGTGAAGCTCAATTTCCAGGTGCCGGAGGCGCTGGACATCAAGGTGGGCCTCAGCGCGTTCTCGCTCACCACCGTGCCGCCGGAGCGATTGGGGCCCTTCCAGCGCACGCCGCACTTCGATGCCAGCACGCCCTTCTACATGGCCGCCCTGCTGTGGCTGTGCGACGAGGGCCATGGCGGTACCGGCTTCTATCGCCACAACGCCACGGGCATCCAGCGCGTTACCGCGGACAACCGCGAGCACTACCTCGACCTCCGCCATGCGGAAATGAACCGGCTCTGCCCGCCGCCGCGCTATTTCGACCGTTCGGACGAGCACTTCACCTTCCTGGGCATGATGCCCGCCCGCTTCAACCGGCTGGTGGTGTACCCCGGCGCCCTGCTGCACAGCGCGTGCATCAACCCGGCCCGCAGCCTGGACCGCGACCCGCGGCGGGGCCGACTCACGGTCAACACCTTCTGCGACTTCTGAAGACGGCCCTGGAGCGCGACGACGGGCCGCTATGCTCGCCGCCGATGGATGCCGTGCCCCCCGTGTTCCAACTGAGCGTGCACCCGGCCGATTGGCGGGTGCCAGCGCCCGCCGGGCTGACGCTTCTGCAGGCGCTGCATGCAGCGGGCGCCCAGTTGCCCAATTCGTGCCGCAACGGCACCTGCCGCACCTGCCTCTGCCGCCTGGCGTCGGGCCGCATCAGCTACCGCATTGCCTGGCCCGGCCTGCTGCCGGAAGAAAAGGCCGAAGGGTGCATCCTTCCGTGCGTGGCCTACCCCGAGTCGGACGTGGTGATCGAGGCCCCCGCCGCCACACCGCCGCCCTGACGCTTCATCATCGGCGGGCAATGATTCTTTGCAGCGCTTCGGCATGGCCTCTGGCACGATGCCCGGGCGACTCGCCAGGAGGTGATTCATGCGCAGGACCCTCACCCTCATCGGCCTTCTCGCCGTGGCCGCCGCAGCCCATGCCGGCACGGTCGAGGTCAAGTTCATCGATCCCGACAAGTTCACCGACGCGCGCGACGACGCGCTGCGCCGCGAAGACGTGCTGAAGACGCTGGAAGAGCGGCTGAAGCAACTGGGCGCGAAGAAGCTGCCCGCCTCCCAGACGCTGCAGGTCGAGGTGCTGGACATCGACCTGGCCGGCGACGCCTTCCCACGCGTCGGCCTGCGGGAAACACGCGTGCTTCGCGGCCGCGCCGACTGGCCGCGCATCCACCTGCGCTACACGCTGCGCGAGGGCGACAAGGTGATCAGGAGCGGCGACGACCACCTCGCCGACATGAACTACCTGATGGGCTCGCTGCGCGCCAGCCAGGACGGGCCGCTGCCCTACGAGAAGCGCATGCTCGACCAGTGGTTCGACGAGCGCGTCGTCGCGGCGGCGCATTGAGCCGCCTCGCGCCCGGCGCGGCATTCAGGCCCGGCGTGCCTTCCGCGCCGGCACGGCCGCGTCCTTTGGCTGCAAGGCTTCATGCAGCGCCAGGTACTCCTGCGTCAGCTTGTGGCGCGCATCCAGGTGGATCATCGGCGTCGCGCAGTCATGGGATTCCTTGATGCGCACGCTGGCGCTGAGCGGCGGCTGCAGCACCGGCAGGCCCTCGTCGATCAGCTCCTGCACCAGGCGCTGTGGCAGCTTGGCGCGCGGCTGGAACTGGTTCACCACGATGCCCGACACCTCCAGCCCGCGGTTGTGGTCGGCCTGGATCTCCTGCACGTTCTCCAGCAGCGTGTACAGCGCGCGGCGCGAGAAGTCGTCGCAGTCGAACGGAATCAGGCAGCCGGTGGCGGCGATCAGCGCCGAGCGGGTGTAGAAATTCAGCGCCGGCGGGGTGTCGATGTAGATGCGGTCATAACGCCCATCCAGCTCGGCCAGCGCATCGCGCAGCTTGTAGATCTTGTAGCGCGACTCCAGCTTGCCGTGCAGCTCTTCCAGCTGCGGGCTGGCAGGCATCAGGTGCAGGTTCTCGAACGGCGTCTCGGCGATGAATTCGGCCGTGGTCTTCGAGCGCAGCGTGAACTTCAGCGTCTGGTCGAAGAACTCGGCGAGGGTGTCGCGCGGCTCGTCGGCCGCGGCGCCCAGCAGGTAATGGGTGGAATTGCACTGCGCATCCAGGTCCACCACCAGGGTCTTCAAGCCCTGCTGCGCACTGATGGCGGCCAAGTTGCAGGTGATCGTCGACTTGCCGACGCCACCCTTCTGGTTGAAGACGACGATGCGCATGGGAGCAATGGGGTTCGCGACCGCGGGCGGACGAAGCGGGAATTATGCTGCGCCGCACCAAGCGACTTGGCCGCCGCCCCGCGAAAAGACGCGGTTTTGCCCTGCTCTTGTCGCGATCCTGTCATCGCCCGCCACGCACAATGCAAGGCATCCGAGGCGAGCAATCGACCGCACCAATGGGCGGAGCGCGGAACCCGTCACCGTCGCCGAGATCCGGTCCGAGGCATCCCACATCGAAGGGCTGTCGCGGTTCCGTGAGCAGCAGGGCCACCACCAGGTGGCCCTTTGCTTTTGTGTTGCGCGCGGGCCGATTGCCGTACGATGCGCCACAGGCAGCGGCACGCGAACGGCGTGTGCCGGCCAGCACAGAGGAGGAACGCCTTGGCGACCCCCAACTACTCGTATGAAAAGCGCCAGCGGGAGCTGGCCAAGAAGCGCAAGGCCGAGGAAAAACGCCAGAAAAAGGCGAACAACAAGGGCGACGACGCACCGGCCCAGCCTGACGACCAAGCGTCCGGCACGTCCGATGGCTCGGGCGCCCAGTCCCCGCCTGCGCCGACCGAGTAGTCCGATTCCTCGCTCCCCCGGGGGCATGCCGAACGCTTCCAGCGATCGGCCAAGAAAAAACCGCGGCCAGGAGCCGCGGTTTTTCTTTGGGCGGCCGATCCGGCCAGAAGGCCGATCAGCGCGCGATCACGTCGTGATCAGAGGGGGCGGATGTTCGCCGCTTGCAGGCCCTTGGGGCCCTGCTTCACTTCGAACTCGACGCGCTGGTTCTCCTGCAGGCTGCGGAAGCCGCCGCCGTTGCGGATTTCGCTGAAGTGGGCGAACAGGTCAGCGCCGCCGCCTTCAGGCGTGATGAAGCCGAAGCCCTTGCCGTCGTTGAACCATTTGACGACGCCCGTCTGGGTGGTACTCATGAAGAATGTTCCGTTTTGGAATTGATGGGACGACACGCCGAGCGCCCAACGCGCACAGCGGACAGAAACACTCAAGAAGCGTGAACCGGGGATTTCCACCTGGGCCGGCCGCCCGAAACAAGTCGCGGAACGGCGGTGAAGTGATAAGACCTTGTGGAAACGGTCTCGTGCATGTCTGTCGTCCCAATGTAGCAGGAACTGAACGAAATCCTGGCTACGGGGTTGCCCTCAGATGACGTGGAAATGTTGCGTCAAGCTGTCGCTCGCGGAGGGATGCACGACTTTGCGCGCCGGTCATGCGGTCTTACCCTCGGCCTGGCTAGAGCGGGCGCCCGAGCCTAGGCCCACGACCGGAGCGGGCGGCGCGCATACCATGGCCCGGCCCCCAGGCCTGCGACATCGCCCGCGGGCCAAGGCAACCCTGGAGACACCCATGTTCGACTACGTCGTGATCGGCGGCGGTTCGGCCGGTTCGGTGCTGGCCGCCCGGCTCAGCGAAGACGCCTCGGTGAAGGTCTGCCTGTTGGAAGCAGGCGGTTCGGACGGCAGCGTGCTCATCCAGTGCCCCGCCGGGCTGGCGTTGCTGGCCAAGAACGGCCAGGCCAACTGGGCCTTCGAGACGGTGCCGCAAGCGGGCCTCAATGGCCGCCGCGGCTACCAGCCGCGCGGCAAGGTGCTGGGCGGCTCCAGCTCGGTCAACGCCATGGTGTACATCCGCGGCCAGCGCGAGGACTACGACGGCTGGGCCGCCGAGGGCAACGCCGGCTGGTCGTACGCCGACCTGCTGCCCTATTTCAAGCGCGCCGAGCACAACGAACGCGGCGCCGACGCCTTCCACGGCACCGGCGGTCCGCTGAACGTGATGGACCTGCGTTCACCGAACCGCTACGGCCCGGCCTTCGTGCAGGCCGGCCAGCAGGCCGGCTTCCCGCTGAACCGCGACTTCAATGGCGCCACGCAGGAAGGCGTCGGCCCCTACCAGGTGACGCACCGCAACGGCGAGCGCTGCAGCGCCGCCAAGGCCTACCTCACGCCCCAGCTGTCACGCCCCAACCTGCGGGTGATCACGCAGGCCCACACGACGCGGGTGCTGTTCGAGGGGCGGCGCGCAGTGGGCGTCGAGTACCGCCAGGGCAACGAGTTGAAGCAGGTGCGCGCCCAGCGCGAGGTGCTGCTGTGCGCTGGCGCGCTGCAATCGCCGCAGATCCTGATGCTGAGCGGCGTGGGGCCCGGCGCCCACCTGCGCCAGCACGGCATCGGCGTGCTGCACGACCTGCCCGGCGTCGGCGCGAACCTGCACGACCACGTCGACGTGGTGCTGGGCGTGGATGCGCCGCACCTGAAGGACCTGTTCGGCCTCTCGGCCGTCGGCCTGTGGCGCGCGCTGGGGGCCATGACCGAATGGCGGCGCCAGCGCAGCGGCCCGCTGACCACCAACTTCGCCGAGGCCGGCGGCTTCATCAAGAGCAGCCCCACGCTGGCCACGCCGGACCTGCAGCTGCATTTCGTCATCGGCAAGCTGGTCGACCACGGCCGCAAGACGGTGTTCGGCCACGGCTATTCGTGCCACGTGTGCCTGCTGCATCCGGCCAGCCGCGGCACGCTGAAGCTGGCCAGCGCCGACCCGATGGCCGCGCCGCTGATCGATCCGAACTTCTTCGGCCACCCGGCCGACTTGCCGCGCATGGTGGCCGGCTTCAAGCGGATGCGGCACATCCTGTCGCAGCCGGCGCTGGCCGGCTTGGGCGGACGCGAGATGGCCTCTTCCGCCGCCGCGCGCAGCGACGCCGAGATCGAGGCCTTCATCCGCCAGTACGCCGACACCATCTACCACCCGGTGGGCTCGTGCCGCATGGGCTCCGGGCCGCTGGACGTGCTGGACGCCGAGCTGCGCGTGCACGGCCTGCAGGGGCTGCGCGTCGTGGACGCGTCGATGATGCCCAGCATCGTCAGCGGCAACACCAATGCGCCGGTGATCGCGGTGGCCGAGAAGGCCGCCGACCTCATCAAGGCGGCCGCGCGCGGCACCAGTGCGCCGGCACCCGTGGCCGCGTCGATGGCCGCCTAGGAACAACGGCTGCCGTTCCCCGGCGGTCACGCCCGGGATCGCGGCGCGGGTTTCCGCGCCTTGCGTGGCGCAGGCGCCTCCAGCCCCCGCCCCTGCAGCACCGGCACCTGCCGCAAGCGCTCGGCCGCAAAGCTCACGAAGGCGCGCACCTTGGCCGCGGCCATGCGCCCGGCCGGGTACACCAGGTGCACCGGCACCGGCGGCGGTTCGTGCTCGGCCAGCAGCACGCGCAGGCGGCCGTCGCGCACCTCGTCCGTCACCTGGTAGGCCAGCGCCATCGCCAGGCCGAAGCCGGCGCAGGCCGCGGCCACCTTGGCGTCGACGCTATTGACGACCAGGCGCTGCCGCGGCGCGACCGCCTCATGGCCGCCGGTCCGCAGCCAGCGCACCTGCCCCTGCCCGTCCATGCTGAAGCCGATGGCCTGGTGGTGCGCCAGGTCTTCCGGCCCGCGCGGCTCTCCATAACGCTCGATGTAAGCGGGCGCCGCCACCAGGACGCGGCGCAGCTGCCCCACCGGCACCGCGGTGAGGCCGGAATCCGGCAGCTGCGCGATGCGCAGCGCCACGTCGTAGCCCTCGTCGATCAGGTGCACGACCCGGTCGGCAAAGAAGGCCCGCGCACTGACGGCCGGCTGCGCGGCGAGGAAGTCCAGCAGCACCGGCGCCACATGCCGCCGCCCGAACGCCACCGGCGCGGTGACGGACAGCACGCCCTGCGGCTGCTCACGGCGGCCGCTCACCGCCGCCTCGGCGGCGTCCAGCTCGTTCAGGATGCGGCGGCAATCGGAGAGGAAGGCTTCGCCGGCTTCGGTCAGCCGCAGGCTGCGGGTGGTGCGCAGCAGCAGCGGCGTGCCCAGGCGCTTTTCCAGCGCGGCAATCGCACGCGTCACGGCCGGCGCCGAGCTGCCGCGCTGGCGCGCCGCCCGGGCCAGGCCGCCCGCTTCGGCAACGGCGACAAAGGTGCGCAGGGTGTCGAGGTGGTCCATCCCACCATTACGCCAGCCGGAAAACTGTCGTGTCAATCGAGCTGATTCACGCCGCCAGCCGCAATGAATACGCTGGCGACCTCACTCAACAAGGCCATTGACCATGACCACTCCCCGCACCCCGATCACGCTGTACCGCTACGCCCTGTCCGGTCACGCCCACAAGGCGCAGCTCATGCTGTCGCTGCTGGGCCTGCCGCACCGGCTGGTGGAGATCGACCTGCTGCGCGGCGAACACAAGACCCACGCGTTCCTGCAGCGCAATCTGTTCGCCCAGGTCCCGGTGATCGAGGACGGCGATTTCACGCTCGCCGACAGCAACGCCATCCTGGTGTACCTCGCGCTGCAGTACGACGCCGACCGCCGCTGGCTGCCCGCCAGTGTGCGGGTGCAGGCCGAAGTGCAGCGCTGGCTGGGCGCCTCCGCCGGCCCGCTGGTGCGTGGCCCGGCGGTGGCGCGCTGGCAGCGCATCACCGGCCAGAGCGACGGCAGCGCCTTCCACGCCATGGGCCTGCAGCTCTTCGAGCGCATGGAGCAGCACCTGCAGCAGCGCCACTGGCTGGTGGGGGACGCGCCGACCATCGCCGACGTGGCGATGTACAGCTACACCGCGCGCGCCCCTGAAGGCGGCATCCCGCTGGAGCCCTATCCGCAGCTGCGCGCCTGGCTGCAGCGCATCGAGGCACTGCCGGGCTTCGTGCCGATGGCGGTCACCACGGCGCCCATCGTCCCGGCGGCGGCTTGATCATGGAAGCCGCCTTCCATTCCGGCGAGGTGGCTCTGCAGCGCCTCGCCGG
>CBIHPZ010000183.1:0-7066 GCA_966211865.1 uncultured Aquabacterium sp. | reverse complement strand
GTACTTGGCCTTCAGCTCGTCGAAGGTCTTGCGCTGGTAGTTCTTGACCACGTCCGAGATGAACTGCTCGGCATGCAGGTACAGCACGCGGGCGTTCGGCTTGTCGCGCAGCAGCGCGTTGCCCACGGCGTGGATCAGGTGGGTCTTGCCCAGGCCGACACCACCGTAGATGAACAGGGGGTTGTACATGACCCCCGGCGCACCGGCCACATGCAGCGCGGCCGTGCGCGCCATCTGGTTGGCGCGGCCGGCGACCAGGGTGTCGAAGGTCAGCGCGGTGTTCAGCCGGTGGCTGTGCGCCGCGGGCGGCAGGTGGCCGGACGACGCGCCGACGGCCGTGGGCATCGCACGCGCGGCGCCCGGGGCTGCCTCGTGGGGCGGCGCGCTGAGCGGCTGCACGCTGGTGGACGGCGCGAAGGCCTGGGTGTTGAGCAGCGCCGCCGCGCGCATCGGCGCGCCGGCCATGGCCACCGCGCCGCGCGTGACCGGCGGCTGCTCGCGCGGCGCCAGCGTCAGCTCCAGGCGCACCGGCTTGCCCGCCAGCTCGCTCAGCACGCCTTCGATGCGGCCCGCGTACTGCGAGCGGATCCAGTCGAGCTTGAAGCGGTTGGGCACCCGGACCGAGGCGACCATGCTGTCGCTGCCGGCATCCGTGATGTCGGCGGCCGGCAGAGGCCGGATCCAGGTGGTGAATTGCTGTTCAGGCATCTCGGTTGCGAGGCGCTCGCAACCGCGTTGCCAGAGATCTAGGCTCATTGTGGACAAGTTCTTCTATGAGCGGCCGGATTGTAGGCCCCCTCGGCCCGCGAATCCGCTGTTATCCACAGTTCCAAGACACCGGTCAAGCCCCCCGGAAAGCCGCAGGCTGTGGTGCAAGTGTTTGACCGGTAAGGGTGTTTTTGCTCTAATCGCGGGTTTCCCTGATTCCCTGGAAGCAACACGTTCGGCGTGCCGGAAGGCGCACGGGCGGGTCGCCGCTGGAGGGTTGGGGAGCCTGGAAGCCAGCGTTTTTCAACATCCGCTGGCCGATGCAAGGGGAGATGCGGGGCCGTTCGCCCAGATGGGCGCGAAGGCTCGCCAAGGGTTCGCTTGGGGTTCACCCCGGTTCGCCCAGGCGTCTGCCGACACCGGCCGTCCACTGCTGCATCCCGAGCGAACCCGTCTGATCCCGAGGAACTGCCATGAAGCGCACCTACCAGCCGTCCAAGACCCGCCGTGCCCGCACCCACGGTTTTCTCGTCCGCATGAAGAGCCGTGGCGGCCGCGCCGTCATCGCCGCGCGCCGCGCCAAGGGCCGCAAGCGCCTGACGCAGGTCTGATTCCCGTCGCCGGCGACGGCACTCTGGGCGACAAGCCACCGGGCATGGTCGGGCGCCTGCTGCGATCGGCCGACTTCGAGCGCGTGCTCTCGCAGCCGCCGTGCTCGCGAAGCGCTCACTTCGCGCTGCACCACGTGGCGGGGGCGCCCCTGCCTGTTCGAAAGCCGGCCGGCAAGGCCGGTTGCCCACCGGCTGCCGACAAGTTATCCACAGGCGATGCACCCAGTTGCCCACCGGTTGTGGATGACTCGGCCGCGACGGCCGCTGAAGCCCCGCCAGCGCGCGCGCCGGTGGAAGGTTGTTGGCTGGGCACCGTGGTGCCCAAGCGCCATGCCCGCCGCGCGGTCACCCGCAACCTGCTGAAGCGGCAGATGCGCGCCGTGGTGCAGCACGAGGCCGCCGGCCTGCCGCCCGGCCTGTGGGTGCTGCGCCTGAAGGCACCGTTCGACAAGCAACAGTTCCCCAGCGCCGCTTCGGCGCCGCTGCGGGCGCTCGCCCGCGGCGAGCTGTCCACCCTGCTGCAACGCGCGATGCAGCGCGCGTCCAAGCCCCCGGCGCGATGAAGCCCGTGCGACATCCGGTGCGGTCGCTGCTGATCCTGCTGGTCAAGGGCTACCGCTTCCTGCTCAAGCCCTGGCTCGGCAACGCCTGCCGTTTCGAGCCCACCTGCAGCGCCTACACCCTGGCTGCCCTGCAGCAACACGGCGCTGCGGCCGGAACCTACCTGGGCGCCACGCGCCTGCTGCGCTGCCATCCCTGGTGCGACGGCGGCCTCGATCCCGTTCCGGATCGGCCGCCCGCCCTCTTCACCTGCTTCCACGCGAAACCCCGCCCATGACCGACATGCGCCGCACCATCTTGTTGGTGGTGTTCTTCTTCTCGCTGTTCCTGCTCTGGGATGCCTGGCAGAAGCACAACGGGCATCCGTCCTTCTTCAGCCCGGCCCCGCGCCCGGTGGCAGCGGGTTCGGCACCGGCAGGCTCGTCGGCCGCAGGCCTGCCGGCGCCCGTGGCCGGCGCCGCGGCGGCCCCCACCCCGGGGGTCGCGGCCAGCGCCGCACCGGTGGGCGAGCAGCTGGTCGTGAAGACCGATGTCTACGAGGCCACGCTGGACAGCCGCGGTGGCGACCTGGTGCGCCTGGCGCTGCTGAAGCACGCCGACGACGCCGACCCGAAGAAGCCGCTGGTGCTGTTCGACCGCAGCGCGAACCGGCAGTACGTCGCGCAGTCCGGCCTGATCACCAAGCAGCAGGGCGTCGCGCTGCCGAACCACCTCACCCTGATGAAGCTGCTGCCCGGCGATGCCACGCTGAAGGACGGCAGCGACGCGGTGGTGGTGGCCTTCGAGTCGCCGGACCAAGGTGGCGTGAAGCTGCGCAAGACCTACACCTTCAAGCGCGGGCAGTACACCATCGGCGTCAAGCACGAGGTGATCAACGGCTCGGCCACCCCGGTGCAGCCGGAGCTGTACCTGCAGCTGGTGCGTGACGGCACGGTGCCGCCGTCCAGCATGTTCATGGCGCCCACCTCCTTCACCGGCCCGGCCATCTACACCGACGAGAAGCACTACCAGAAGGTCGACTTCACCAACATCCACAAGGGCAAGGCGGAGCACGTGGCCTCGGCCGACAACGGCTGGATCGGCATGGTGCAGCACTACTTCAACAGCGCCTGGCTGGTGCCGCAGAAGGCCGCGCGTGAGTTCCGCACGGCCGAGCTGCCCAACAACATGTACTCGGTGTCGATGGTGCTGCCGCTGGGCACGGTCGCGCCCGGCGCCACCGTCACGCAGGACGCCACGCTGTACGCCGGTCCGCAGGAAGAAAAGAAGCTGCAGGTGCTGGCGCCCGGGCTGGAGCTGGTGAAGGACTACG
Source organism: uncultured Aquabacterium sp. (assembly GCA_966211865.1). Taxonomy (GTDB): domain Bacteria; phylum Pseudomonadota; class Gammaproteobacteria; order Burkholderiales; family Burkholderiaceae_C; genus Pseudaquabacterium. The sequence goes on along the minus strand of CBIHPZ010000183.1, from coordinate 3,874 downwards.
GCATGCTCACGCCGCTGGCCAAGCCGCTGTTCTGGGTGCTGGACAAGCTGCATTCGCTCATCGGCAACTGGGGCTGGGCCATCGTCGCCCTGGTGGTGCTGCTGAAGATCGCCTTCTACTGGCTCAACGCCAGCGCCTACCGCTCGATGGCCAAGATGAAGGCCATCAACCCGCGGGTGATGGAGCTGCGCGAGCGCTACAAGGACAAGCCGCAGCAGATGCAGCAGGAGATGATGCGCATCTACCGCGAGGAGAAGGTCAACCCCATGGGCGGGTGCTTCCCGATCATGATCCAGATCCCCGTGTTCATCGCGCTGTACTGGGTGCTGCTGTCCACGGTGGAGATGCGCAACGCGCCCTGGATCGGCTGGATCCACGACCTCTCGGCCAAGGACCCGCTGTACATCCTGCCGCTGGTGATGACGGCGTCCACGCTGTTCCAGACCTGGTTGAACCCGACGCCGCCGGACCCGGTGCAGGCCAAGATGATGTGGATCATGCCGCTGATGTTCAGCGTGTTCTTCTTCTTCTTCCCGTCCGGCCTGGTGCTGTACTGGGTGACGAACAACATCCTGGGCATCGCCCAGCAGTGGTTCATCAACAAGCGCATCAACGCCAGCGCGACGTCCTGACCATCCGGTCAGCTTCGGCGTGACAAGCGGCACGGCGGTCCCCCGGTCCACCCAGGCTGCGGGGTTGAATCCGCGGCCGTTGGGCCGAACATGCGGATGAGGGGCCGAGCCGCCTGAACACGACGGCGCTTGGCCCCAACCGATCACGCGCCGATCAATGCGGGGCAACTGGCCGGCCTCGGTCGTGCCAGCCCTGGAGCGTGCCAAGGGATGGTCATGCGACCGGCCCGGCGCTCCACCCCGCGCCATATGCCTTTCCCGCCGCCCGCGCCGCCCGCGCTGGCGGCTGCCACGGCGAGGCCTCGGGCGGCCGGCGGCGCGAGGGAGTGCCGCGCGGCCATGCCGCCGCCGCTGCCCCCCTGCGACAGAATCCCGCGATGCCCTTGCCCAACCACCAGGACCCGATCGTCGCCATCGCGACGGCGCCCGGGCGCGGCGCGGTGGGCATCGTGCGGGTGTCGGGCCGCGACCTGCGCGAGCTGGCCGCGGCCCTCACCGGCCGCACACTCACGCCGCGCCACGCCAGCTACGGCCCCTTCCGCGCGGCCGACGGCTCCGCGATCGACCAGGGCCTGGCGCTGTACTTTCCGGCGCCGCACTCCTACACCGGCGAGGACGTGCTGGAACTGCAGGCCCATGGCGGCCCGGTGGTGCTGCAGCTGCTGCTGGCCCGCTGCCTGGAAGCCGCGGCCGAGGCCGACACCCACACCGGCGCCCCGCGCCTCGCCCGCCTGCGCCTGGCCACGCCCGGCGAATTCACCGAACGCGCGTTCCTGAACGACAAGCTCGACCTGGCGCAGGCCGAGGCCGTGGCCGACCTGATCGAGGCCAGCACCGAAGCCGCGGCGCGTTCGGCCGGCCGCTCGCTGTCGGGCGCGTTCTCGCAGCAGGTGGATCTGCTGCGCCAACGCATCGTCAACCTGCGCCTGCTGGTCGAGGCGACGCTGGACTTTCCCGAAGAGGAAATCGACTTCCTGGAAAAGGCCGATGCGCGCGGACAGCTGGCCACCGTGCTGCGTTCGCTGGCCGGTCTGCTCGATGGCGCCCAGCAGGGTGCCCTGCTGCGCGAAGGCCTGCAGGTGGTGCTGGCCGGGCAGCCGAACGTGGGCAAGAGCTCGCTGCTGAACGCGCTGGCCGGGGCGGAGCTGGCCATCGTCACGCCCATCCCCGGCACCACGCGCGACAAGGTGAGCGAGACCATCCAGATCGAGGGCGTGCCGCTGCACGTGATCGACACCGCCGGCCTGCGCGACGAAGCCAGCGACGAGGTCGAGCGCATCGGCATCGCCCGCAGCTGGCATGCCATTGGCGAAGCCGACGCGGTGATCTTCCTGCACGACCTGACGCGCCGTGGCGAGCCCGCGTACGAGGCGGCAGAACGCGCCATCGCCGATCGCCTGCACATCGACGACCCGTCGCGCATCCTGCACGTGCACAACAAGGCCGACGCAGGCAACGAGGCGGCCGCACCCGAAGCGGGCATTGCGCTTTCGGCCCGCACCGGCGCAGGCCTGGACGCACTGCGCGCCGAGCTGCTGCGCCGCGCCGGCTGGCAAGGCACGGCCGAAGGCGTGTTCATCGCCCGCAAGCGCCATGTGCAGGCGCTGCAGCGCACGCGCGAGCACCTGCTGGCGGCCGAGGCGCACGCGGCGGTGGCCGATGCCGCGCTGGACCTCTTCGCCGAGGAGCTGCGCCTGGCGCACGACGCGCTCGCCGAGATCACCGGCGCCTTCACCAGCGACGACCTGCTGGGCGAGATCTTCGGTCGCTTCTGCATCGGAAAATAAGCGGCCATCATGGGCCGCGCCAATGACGCGTTATTCGACGCGTCAGGCTTTCAGTGCGGGTGCTTCAGCCGCAGCCGGTGGAACTTGGGCGGGACGACCGGCGAGCCGCGGCGCGGGCAAGACCACCGCGCGGATGAGCAGCGGGGGCGCGCGAGCGGCGCAAGGTATCAGGGCAAGGGTCAGGGGGCGGTCGAGAGAACACCGAGCGGGCGCCTTCCCGCGTGACCGGGCATCGCAAGCCTGCGATGCCCTCAGCCCCTGAGCAGCTTCTCTTCCGCCAGCGCCAGCGGCTCCGGCAGGCCTGACAGCACCAGCGTGTCGCCGGCGTGCAGCAGCAGGCCGTCCTCGCCCGGCACGACGCGGCCCGAGGCCTGGCGCACGGACACCACGCGCACGCCCACCGCATGCAGCGCCAGGTCGGCCAGCTTGTGGCCGATGCAGGACGCGGCCACGGGCACCGCCACGCTGGCCAGGCGCTCCTGCTGCAGCTCTTCCACCGTGTCGTCGTCGGCGCCGTGGAAGTAGCCGCGCAGCAGGTTGTAGCGCGCGTCCCGGGCGTCGCGCTGCAGGCGGATCACTCGGCGCATGGGCACGCCCACCAGCACCAGCGCCTGCGCCGCCAGCATCAGCGAGCCTTCGATGGCCTCGGGCACCACCTCGGTGGCGCCGGCGGCGCGCAGCTTCTCGAGGTCGGCGTCGTCGATGGTGCGCACGATCACCGGCACCCGCGGTGCATGCTCGCGCACCAGGTGCAGGATCTTCAGTGCCGACGGGGTGTCGTGGTAGCTCACCACCACCGCACTGGCCCGGGCGAGGCCCGCGGCCATCAGGCTGGGCAGGCGCGCCGCGTCGCCGAAGACGACGCTCTGGCCGGCGGCGGCGGCCTGGCGCACGCGGTCGGGGTCCAGGTCCAGCGCCATGTACGGGATGTGCTCCTGGTCCAGCATGCGCGCCAGGTTCTGGCCGCTGCGGCCATAACCCGCAATGATCACGTGGGCCTCCGTCTTGATCGACTTCTTCGCGATCGAGGTCAGTTGCACCGACTGCAGCAGCCATTCGCCCGCATGCAGCTTCATCACGATCTGGTTGCTGTACATCACGATGAAGGGCGTGGCCAGCATCGACAGCACCATGCTGGCCAGCACCGGGCTGGTCCAGTGCGCGCCGATCAAGCCCCGTTCGGCGCCCAGCGTCAGCAGCACGAAGCCGAATTCACCCGCCTGCGCCAGGTACAGGCCGGTGCGGATGGCCACGCCCGGCGTCGCCCGGAAGGCCAGTGCCAGCAGCGCCACCAGGGCGGCCTTGGCGACCACCGGCATCAACGTCAGCAACAGCACCAGCAGCCACTGCTCGGCCACCGGGCGCCAGTCCAGCTTCATGCCGATGGTGATGAAGAACAGGCCCAGCAGCACGTCGTGGAAGGGCCGGATGTCGGTCTCCACCTGGTGCTTGTAT
>CBIHPZ010000182.1:0-7069 GCA_966211865.1 uncultured Aquabacterium sp. | reverse complement strand
TTGTAGCCGGCGTGCACGGCCAGGGTCTCGAAGCGCTGCTTGCGTTCGCTCATGGCGACAACTCCTGAAGTGTGTAGAGGCGGTCGAGTGTACGAATGCCGGCGGCAGGCGGGCGGTGCGCGGAACGCATAAGCAAACGCGGCGAATGGTGCGCCGTGGCCCGGGTGCGCGCGCGTGGGCAAACGCGATGCCGATTGCATAAGCAGCCTCACAAAGCTTCGTTCCCGCCGCCGCGGCCCATCCGGACACTGCCGGGCATAGCCGTCGACACCCGACGTTCCGCAACACCGAATCCGCTGGAGACAGGCCATGGCCGAAGCTGCTGTCGATACCCTCCATCCCACGCTCGAGGAAGCTCGCCACGAAGCGCAGGCCCTCGCGCTGCCTTATGCCGGCGGCGTGCCGCCGGCGGCCGCCTGGGCCCTGGTGCAGGCCGGTGCCGCCACGCTGGTGGACGTGCGCACGGCCGAGGAACGCAAGTTCGTCGGTCACGTGCCCGGCACGACGCACGTGCCCTGGGCCACCGGCACTGCGCTGACGCGCAACCCGCGCTTTGCCCGAGAGCTGGAAGCCAAGGTGCGCAAGAACCAGCCGGTGCTGCTGCTGTGCCGCAGCGGCAAGCGGTCGGCCGCCGCGGCCGAAGCCGCGACCAGGGCGGGCTTCACGCTCGCCTTCAACGTGCTCGAAGGTTTCGAGGGCGCGCTGGACCAAGCCGGCCACCGCGGTGCCACCGACGGCTGGCGGCTGCGCGGACTGCCTTGGGTGCAGGACTGATGGGCCCTGATGGCGCCAGCGGCGGATTCGCACGCACCCTCATGGTGAACGACCACCTTCCCTCCATCGTCGCGGGCCTGCGCCAGGCGCGTGAACGCTGGCGCGACGCGCAGCAGCGCCCGCGCGAGGCCGGCGGGCGCGAGCTGCCCTCGCGCGAGGCGCTGGCCGCCATCGTGCAGGCGTTGAGCGGCGCCTTGTTCCCCATGCGCCTGGGTCCGCCGGATCTGCGCCAGGAAGGCGAAGATTTTTACGTCGGCCACACGTTGGACACCGCGCTGGCCGCGCTGCTGGCGCAGGTGCGGCTGGAACTGCATTACCAGGCGCGCCGCGCACGGCTGGAGCGCGATGCCCTGGCGCGTTCCAACATCGCCGGCACGCGGTCGGACCAGCGCACGCTGGTCCGGCAAGCGGTGGTGGAGCACGTCATCGACGAGGCGGCCCAGGCCGACATCGAAGACCGTGCCCAGGCCCTGCTGCGCGACTTCGGCTTGGCGCTGCCGGGTATCCGCGCGCTGCTGGACAGCGACGTGCTGGCCGCCTACCACGGCGACCCCGCCGCGCGCAGCGTGGACGAGGTCTTGCTGTGTTATCCCGGCGTGCAGGCCATGATCCACCACCGCCTGGCGCACCAGCTGTACCGGCTGGGCGTGCCGCTGCTGGCGCGCCTGGTGTCCGAGCTGGCGCACGGCGCCACCGGCATCGACATCCACCCCGGCGCGCAGATCGGCCCCGGCTTCTTCGTCGACCACGGCACCGGCGTCGTCATCGGCGAAACGGCGGTCATCGGCCGTGGCGTGCGGCTCTATCAAGCGGTGACGCTGGGCGCCAAGCGCTTCGCCACCGACGAGGACGGCCGCCTGCACAAGGGCGGCGCGCGCCACCCCATCGTGGAAGACGAGGTGGTGATCTATGCCGGCGCCACCATCCTTGGCCGCATCACCATCGGCCGAGGTTCCACCATCGGCGGCAACGTCTGGCTCACGCGCAGCGTGCCGCCGGGCAGCCGCATTGCCGCGGCACAACACCGCGAAGACTCTGCCGTGGAGGTTCAATGAGTTCCGTTTCCAGTGTGTCGGTGGGCGAGCGTTTCGGCCGCGTGGTGCGCGGCCTGCGCGAATCGCGCGGGTGGTCGCAGGAGCGGCTGGCCCACGTGGCCGAACTGAACCGCACCTACATGGGCGAGATCGAGCGCGCTGATGCCATGCCTTCACTCGCCACCGCGGCCAAGCTGGCACTGGCGCTGGACGTGCCGCTGTCGTCGCTGATCTCGCTGTGCGAGGTCGGTACGCCGCAAGAGGGTCCGCACGAGGCCTTGGCGTCCATCGGCGGGTGAGCCATCGCGCCTGAGCCGGGGCTTGCGTCGGCCGGCCAGGCCCTGGTGTCTATAGCCGGTTGATCGGCCTGCTGTTGCAACGGGACACTGCTGCATCGAAGTGCGCATAAGCAAATCCGGTTTTCGAGCAACCGATTGGCGCATGTCTGATTTCTGAATCTGGAGGGATGAATGTCCGACAACCTGCCGGTCCAGCATGCGCTGGGCGACAACGCCGCGCGCCAGCTGGCCAATGCCACCAAGACCGCGCCGGTCCTTTCGACCATCAGCCCGCGCTGGCTCACGCACCTGCTGCAGTGGCTGCCGGTGGAAGCGGGCATCTACCGCCTGAACAAGGTGCGCAACCCGGAAGACGTGCAGGTGCTCTGTGCCAAGCGCGATGAATCGGAATTGCCCACCACCTTCGTCGACTACGAGAGCGAGCCGCGCGAATACTTCCTGAATGCCGTCAGCACCGTGCTGGACGTGCACACCCGCGTCAGCGACCTCTACAGCAGCCCGCACGACCAGATCAAGGAGCAATTGCGCCTGACGATCGAGACGATCAAGGAAAAGCAGGAAAGCGAGCTGATCAACAACCCCGACTACGGCCTGCTCGCCAGCGTGGCGCCGGACCAGATCGTCTACCCGCTGACCGGCGCGCCCACGCCCGACGACCTGGACGAACTGCTGAGCAAGGTGTGGAAGGAGCCAGCGTTCTTTTTGACGCACCCGCTGGCCATAGCAGCCTTTGGCCGTGAATGCACGCGGCGCGGCGTGCCCCCGCCCACCGTCAGCCTCTTCGGCTCGCAGTTCCTGACGTGGCGCGGCCTGCCGCTGATTCCGTCCGACAAGGTGCCGGTGGCCGACGGCAAGACCAAGATCCTGCTGCTGCGCGTGGGCGAGAAGCGGCAAGGCGTGGTGGGCCTGTACCAGCCGGGCCTGCCGGGCGAACAGAGCCCCGGCCTGTCGGTGCGCTTCATGGGCATCAACCGCAATGCCATCGCCTCCTACCTGATCTCCTTGTACTGCTCGCTGGCGGTGCAGACCGACGATGCGCTGGCGGTGCTGGAGGACGTGGAGATCGGCAAGTTCCACGCCTACCCGGACACCTACCGCTAAAGGTGAGCGTCCCATGCCGCTGACCGCGCTGACCGATCTGCCGGGCACGACGCCACCGGCTGGCCTGCCCGACCCCGCCACCCTGGCCCGCCTGGCCGGCGAGTTCTTCTCCGCCTGGCCGGGTGCCCCGCAGCCGCCGGTGCCCACGTCCGCGGGCACCTTGCCGCTGCCGGCCACCGGTGGCGTGCCCGTGCCGGCCAACGTGCACCCCGCGGGCTTGAGCCTGCCGCCCGGTGCGGCGGGCCCGGCCACGCCCGCGGCCGTGCCCTTCGGCGGGCCGCCGCCGGGCCTCAACCTGGTGCCCACGTCACCGCAGGCGGTCGCCAACATCGGCGCACCGCTGCCGGCGCGCGTGCCGCACGCGGTGGCACCGAATGGCGCGCCCGACCCGCTGCTGACCGCCGCGCCCGCGCTGGACGGCCGCTGGGGCAGCCATGCCATCGGCGTGCCGCCGCTGCCTTCGGTGCCGCTGCCGCATGCCGCGGCGCCTGCGCTGCCGGTCGCCGGCCGGGACGCACCGGTTCCGAGTTACTACTTCCTGGACCTGGGCGTGCCCCGCGCGCAAGCCGCCCCGCTGCCGCAGGCCTCGGCCGCCGCCTACCCGCCCTTCGACCTGAATGCGGTGCGGCGCGACTTCCCCATCCTGTCCGAGCGTGTCAACGGCCGCCCGCTGGTGTGGTTCGACAACGCGGCCACCACGCAGAAGCCGCAGGCGGTGATCGACCGCCTGTCCCACTTCTACGCCCACGAGAACTCCAACATCCACCGCGCCGCGCATGAACTGGCGGCCCGCGCGACCGATGCCTACGAAGGCGCGCGAGAGACGGTGCGGCGCTTCATCAACGCATCCTCCACCGAGGAAATCATCTTCGTGCGCGGCGCCACCGAGGCCATCAACTTGGTGGCCAAGAGTTGGGGCGCGAAGAACGTGGGCGCCGGCGACGAGATCATCGTCTCGCAGCTGGAGCACCACGCCAACATCGTGCCCTGGCAGCAACTGGCGGCCGAGAAGGGCGCCACCCTGCGCGTGATCCCGGTGGACGACGACGGCCAGATCCGCCTGGACGAATACCAGCGCCTGTTGAGCGACCGCACCCGCATCGTCGCGGTGACGCAGGTGTCCAACGCATTGGGCACCGTGGTGCCGGTGCAGCAGGTGGTGCAGATGGCGCACCGCGCCGGCGCCAAGGTGCTGGTGGACGGCGCGCAGTCGGTGTCGCACATGAAGGTTGACGTGCAGTCGCTGGACGCCGACTTCTTTGTCTTCTCCGGCCACAAGGTCTTCGGTCCCACCGGCATCGGCGTGGTCTACGGCAAGCGCGCGGTGCTGGAAGGCATGCCGCCCTGGCAGGGCGGCGGCAACATGATTGCCGACGTGACCTTCGAGCGCACCGTGTACCACGGCCCGCCGACCCGCTTCGAGGCCGGCACCGGCAACATCGCCGACGCGGTGGGCCTGGGTGCGGCGCTGGAATACGTGGAGCGCGTGGGCATCGAGGCGATTGGCCGCTACGAGCACGCGTTATTGGAATACGCCACGGCGCATTTGCGGCCGATTCCGGGCGTGCGCCTGGTTGGCACCGCGCCCGACAAGGCCAGCGTGCTGTCCTTCGTGCTGGCGGGCTATTCGACGGAGGAAGTGGGCCGCGCGCTGAACCAGGAAGGCATTGCGGTGCGCACCGGCCACCACTGCGCGCAGCCCATCCTGCGGCGCTTCGGGCTGGAAACGAGCGTGCGGCCGTCGCTGGCGTTCTACAACACCTGCGAAGAGGTGGATCGGTTCATTGCGGTGGTGAGGCGGCTGGCGTTGGCGCGGGGGTAGCTTGAGCCCGGTCGCTTCGCCGTCCGTCGCGGCGGGGGCGACTGCGCATGCCTCCCCGTTCCTCAGCGTTGCCGAATCAAGGCATGCGCGCAACCACCCACTGACGCGCTCGTGCAGTAGAGTTTGTCCCCCACTGCCGAAGGAGTCGATCATGGGCCTGGCGCTGAGCGAGGCTTCATCTCCGCTTCGGCGCCTGGGGCCGTCACCGCCTCGTGGCGCCGCCGCTGGAGGGTAAGGAAGCGGAAGCCCCTGTGGCGCTGCCGACGGCCAAGGTGGCGGATCTGGTGGGAATCTGAACCCGTCAGCCTCTCGGGCGCAGTGGCAGTACGCGCATGCGCGTGCGTTCGGGATCGATGGTGACCAGGGCGCCTTCATCCAGTTCCGCTTCCAACTGGCGAAGAGCCAGGATCACCTGGCGGCCGATCGCCTCGGGGCTGACATCGGTGGCTCTGAGTTGGACGACGCTGGGCTTCTCGCCTTGGGTTGCGGCCAGGATTGCGCTGAAGTCCAGATCGTGCGTGAGAACCACGAAGTCGTGGGCGAGCGCGTAACCCATGATTTCCGTGTCGGGCGCGTTCGGCGCACCCACCGTGGACCAGTGCGCCGCCTCGACACTGTTGCCGGCCAGTAGGCTGACCCATCGCGGCGACAGATTCATGTCAACCAACAGCTTCATGCCGTGGCGATCTGGATCTCGCGTTCCTCTGCACGCCAGGCCGCGTAGCGCAAGGCCTGCATGACGTCCTCGCGTTCGAGATAGGGGTAGTCGGCCAGCACCTCTTCGACGCTGTGGCCGGCACCGATCTGCCCGACCACCATGCCCACTGTGACGCGCATGCCGCGGATGCAGGCCTTCCCGCCCATGACGTCTGGCTGCTGCGTGATGCGATCGAGTTGCATCATGGCTGTTCCTTCCGGGAAATTTCGTCCAATGCTACAGAACTGGAGGGGCCGGAGGATCCCTGCCTTCCAGGCACGTGGGGTCAGGCCCTGGAAGGTGCGGCGGTTTCCACGCTTGGTCCCAGGTGCGGCGGTTCACGCCGTACCTGCCGCGCCAGCCGCCGCTCCAGCGCATACGCCGCCCGCGACAAGCCGAAGCACAGCACGAAGTAGGTCAGCGCCAGGATGCCGTACACCTCCGGCGCGCGGGTGAACACCTGCGTGTTGATCTGCGCCGCGATGAAGGACACCTCGGTCAGGCCGATGATGTAGCCGAGCGAGGTCTCCTTGATCGTCGCGACGAACTGGTTGATCAGCGACGGCAGCATCGGTCTCACGGCCTGGGGCAGGACGATGAGCTTCATCGTGTCGACGTAGCCGAAGCCCAGCGCACGCGCTGCATCCGTCTGCCCGCGCGGCACGCCCTGGATGCCGGCGCGCACGATCTCGGCCAGGTACACGCCGTCGAAGATCACCAACGCAATCAGCATGGTGCTGAACTGGCCGGTCTTGTGGCCGGTGATCGTGGGCAGGAAGAAGTAGGCCCAGAAGATCACCATCAAGAGCGGTATGCCGCGCACGGTGAAGACCAGGGCCGTGACGGGGATGCGCAGCGCGCGCCACGGGCTGACGCGTGCCAGGCCCAGCAGCAGTCCCAGGGGCAATGCCAATACAAGTGCCGCAGCGGCCAGGACGACGGTGAGCACCAGGCCGCCCAGTGGGCCGTTGGGGTACTGGCCGACGAGGAAGTAGACCGCGTAGGTGTCGAATAGCTCGAGCATCAAGAATCACTATCGTTCAAAAGACGCGTGTGCCGCGCTGGTCGCACGCGCGGCACATCCAATACCTTGCCCGTGGCCTTGGCTCGCTTCGTACCCGGCACGCCTTCAACGGCCGCACCACACCGCTCGCCCGTGTGGCTCCGGGTTGCGCGTTCCATGAACAGCATCAAGCCGGCCGCGCCGGCCACCGCTGCTGCACCAACGCCGCCAGCCCGGTGATGGCCAGCGACACCACGAGGTACGCGCTGGTGGTGAACGCGAAAGCCTCCGCACTGCGAAAGCTCGCCGATTCCACCCGCGCCGCCTGGTACATCAGCT
>CBIHPZ010000181.1:0-7078 GCA_966211865.1 uncultured Aquabacterium sp. | reverse complement strand
CCGCCGATCCGCCATAGGGGTCGCCGTGACGCCCGTACTGCGCCTGGCCGCCACCGTCGCCCAAGCCTGCGGATGAGCCGCCGCTGAAGTGCGATCCGTAGCGTTGCTGCATGGACCCGCCGTTGTAGGGTTGCTGGTGCTGTGCGTACATGTCTGCCTTCCTTTCTACCGTCCGAATGACCGGGACGCTGCCCGGGACCGCAAGGGAGCAAGCAAGGCACCCGCAAAAGAGACCGTGCGCACCAGGGGATGCTGCCGTGATGGCGCGGCGGGTTCGCGCGGCAACGGCGATGGCCGGGAGCGATGCAGTCTGAGCAGGCTCGCGGGCACGCCACATGCCCTCGGGGCTTTTCTTCCGGCCCGCGCCCGACCGGTAGTAGCCTTCGTCTCCCCACCCCCGGACGGAGGAGTCGCCCATGCCCGACAAGCAGCACACCAGCAGCGCCAGCGAAAGCGAGAACCCCGCCATCCCGGCGCCCCAGGCCAAGGCCGGGCGTCCGCGCACCAACAGCGACTGGTGGCCGAACCAGCTGGACCTGTCGGTGCTGCACCGGCATTCGCGACTGTCGAATCCGCTGGCCGAGGATTTCAACTACGCGCAGCACTTCGCGGCGCTGGACGTGGAGGCGCTGAAGCAGGACCTGGTGGCGGCGATGACCAGCTCGCAGGACTGGTGGCCGGCCGACTACGGCCATTACGGCCCCTTCTTCATCCGCATGACCTGGCATGCCGCCGGCACCTACCGCATTGCCGACGGCCGAGGCGGCGGCGGTGAAGGCCAGCAGCGCTTTGCGCCGCTGAACAGCTGGCCCGACAACGCCAACCTGGACAAGGCGCGCCGGCTGCTGTGGCCCATCAAGAAGAAATACGGCCAGGCCATTTCATGGGCCGACCTGCTGGTGCTGGCCGGCAACGTGGCCCTTGAATCGATGGGCTTCAAGACCTTCGGCTTCGGTTTCGGCCGGCCCGACGTGTGGGAGCCCGAGGACATTTTCTGGGGCCCCGAGGACACCTGGCTGGGCGACGCGCGCTACAGCGGCGACCGCGAGCTGGCCAAGCCGCTGGGCGCCGTGCAGATGGGCCTGATCTACGTGAACCCCGAAGGCCCCGGCGGCCAGCCCGACCCCGCCGCGTCCGCGCGCGACATCCGCGAGACCTTCGCCCGCATGGCGATGGACGACGAGGAAACTGTAGCGCTCATTGTGGGCGGCCATACCTTCGGCAAGACGCACGGCGCGGGCCCCGCCAGCCACGTCGGCAAGGAACCCGAGGCCGCGCCCATCGAGGACCAGGGCCTGGGCTGGAAGAGCAGCTTCGGCAGCGGCAAGGGCCCGCACGCCATCACCAGCGGGCTGGAGGGCGCGTGGACCGACCACCCGACGAAGTGGGACAACGGCTTCCTGGAGAACCTCTTCAAGTACGACTGGGAACTGACCACCAGCCCCGCCGGCGCGCACCAGTGGCGGCCGAAGAACCCGGAGGCGCAGGGGACGGTGCCCGATGCGCACGACCCCGCCAAGCGCCATGCGCCGATGATGCTCACGTCCGACCTGGCGCTGCGCGTGGACCCCATCTATGCCCCCATCGCCCGGCGCTTCCACGACCACCCCGACCAGCTGGCCGATGCCTTTGCCCGCGCCTGGTTCAAGCTGCTGCACCGCGACATGGGCCCGCGCACCCGCTACCTGGGCCCCTGGGTGCCCGAGCCGCAGCTGTGGCAGGACCCGGTGCCGGCGGTGGACCACGCGCTGGTGAACGGCGAGGACATCGCGGCGCTGAAGCGCGACATCCTGGGCACCGGCCTGCCGGTGTGGGACCTGGTGGCCACCGCCTGGGGCGCCGCGGCCAGCTTCCGCGGCACCGACAAGCGCGGCGGCGCCAATGGCGCGCGCATCCGGCTGGCGCCGCAGAAGGACTGGGCGGTGAACGAGCCGCCGCGGCTGGCCCGCGTGCTAACGGCGTTGCAGAGCGTCCAGCACCGCTTCAACACCCAGCCCGGCCGCAAGGTGTCGCTGGCGGACCTGATCGTGCTGGCGGGCTGCGCGGCGGTGGAGGAAGGCGCGCGCCAGGCCGGGCACACGGTGCAGGTGCCCTTCACGCCCGGCCGCACGGATGCCTCCCAGGAGCAGACCGACGTCGCCGCCTTCGCGGTGCTGGAACCGCCGGGCGACGGCTTCCGCAACTACATCGGCCCCAGCGACCCGCTGTCGCCCGAAACCCGCCTGCTGGACCGCGCCAAGCTGCTGCGCCTCACCGCGCCGGAGATGACCGTGCTGGTGGGCGGCCTGCGCGTGCTGGGCGCCAACCACGGCCAGTCGTCGCACGGCGTGTTCACGAACCGCCCGGGCACCTTGAGCAACGACTTCTTCGTCCACCTGCTGGACATCGGCACCGCCTGGCGCCCCTCCGCCGCCAACCCGCAGGTGTACGAAGGCCGCGACCGCGTCACCGGCCAGCCGCGCTGGACCGCCACCGCGGCCGACCTGGTGTTCGGCGCCCATTCGCAGCTGCGCGCGCTGGCCGAGGTCTATGCCAGCGACGACGGCCGTGACCGCTTCCTGCGCGACTTCGTCGCCGCATGGGCGAAGGTGATGAACCTGGACCGCTACGACCTGCTGCCGAACGTGTGAAGGCCGCCGCCGCACCGGGAGACGCGCCTTTTGAAGACCAGCAGCATCAGCTCACGATGCCCAGGTGCCAGGGCACGAACTCGTGGTCGCCCAGGCCCAGCAGTTCGCTCTTGGTCTGTTCACCCGACGCGTGGCGCAGGATCTGCTGGAAGATGCGCTCGCCCATCTGCGCCACCGTCAGCTCGCCGTCCAGCACCAGGCCGCAGTTGATGTCCATGTCCTCTTCCAGGCGCTTGAACATCGGCGTGTTGCTGGACAGCTTGATGGTCGGCGCCGGCTTGCTGCCGAACATCGAGCCGCGGCCGGTGGTGAAGCAGATCAGGTTGGCGCCGCTGGCGATCTGGCCGGTGGAGGCCACCGGGTCGTAGCCGGGTGAGTCCATGAAGACGAAGCCGGCCTTGTCGATCGGCTCGGCGTATTCGTACACCGCCTGCAGCGGCGTGGTGCCGCCCTTCATCGCCGAGCCCAGCGATTTCTCGAAGATGTTGGCCAGGCCCCCGGCCTGGTTGCCGGGGCCCACCACGCCATTGAACTGGCCGTTGTGGCCGCGGGTGTATTCCTGCCACCAGGCCAGGCGGTCCAGCAGTTTCTGGCCCACCTCGGGGCTCACCGCGCGGCGGGTGAGCATGAACTCCACGCCATGGATCTCGGGCGTTTCCGACAGGATGGCCGTGCCGCCATGGCGCACCAGGATGTCCATGGCCGCGCCCAGCGCGGGGTTGGCGGTGATGCCGGAAAAGCCGTCGGAGCCGCCGCATTCGAGCCCGATCTTCAAATGCGCGGCGCTGACCGGCACGCGCTTCACCTGGTTGGCGCGCGGCAGCATGTCCTTCACCAGCGCAATGCCGGCTTCGATCGTCGCGCGCGTGCCGCCGGTGTCCTGCATCACCAGGGTGCGCAGGTTGTCGCCCATCTTCAGGCCCTGCGACTCGACGAGGCCCGCCACCTGGTTGCGCTCGCAGCCCAGGCCCACGATCAAGGCACCGGCCAGGTTGGGATGGGTGGCGTAGCCGGCGATGGTGCGGCGAAGCACGTCGAAGTGATGGCTGGGTGAGGACATGCCGCAGCCGCTGGTCTGCGCGAAGGCCACCACGCCATCGACGTTCGGGTAGTCGGCCAGCCGTTCCGGGGTGAAGTGCTCGGCGATCTTCTTGATCGCCGTGGACGAGCAGTTCACCGACGCCAGGATGCCGATGAAGTTGCGCGTGGCCACGCGCCCGTCCGGCCGCACGATGCCCATGAAGGTGGCGCGCTGCGATTCCGGCACGTAGTCCACCGGCCGCACGTCTTCGCAGAAGCCGGGGTCGCGGTCGAAGTCGACCAGCTCGATGTTGTGCGAATGCACGTGCTCGCCGGCCGCGATGGGCCGCATGGCGGCGCCGATCACCGTGTCGTACTTCTTCACCGCTTCGCCGGCCGCGATGTCGCGCGCGGCGATCTTGTGGCCGGCGGGCACCTGGGCGCGCATGCGCAGGCCGAACTCGGGCAGCGCCTGGCCAATGCCGATCGGCTCGCGCGCGATCAGCACGTTGTCGTTCGCGTGCAGGCGGATCAGCAGCGGCGCGGTGCCGGCGGTGGCGGTCATGGCGTGTTCCTCACCTTTTTGGTCGTTATCCCTTGGCCAGCAGTTCCCTGAGCTTCAGGCGCTCGATCAGCAGCTTCTCCTTCTGCACCTGCTGGGCCATGTACTTCTCGTAGTCGGGGCCGTCCAGGTACATCAGCGGCGCGTCGATCTTGCCGCAGGCGGCCGCAAATTCGGGGCTGGCCGCGGCCACCTTGAAGGCCTCGCGCAGGCGCTTTTCCACCGCCGGCTCCAGCCCTTTCGGCGCGCCGATGCCGTTGGGCGCGTCGACGACGATGTCGTAGCCGGACTCCTTCAAGGTGGGCACGTTCGCGAAATCGCCGGTGCGCTTCTCGCCCCAGGTGGCCAGCAGCCGCAGCTTGCCGGACTGCACGTGCGGCGCCCAGGAACTGGAATCGGCCAGCGCGTCCACGTGGCCGCCCAGCAGGCCCTGCAGCGCTTCCGAGCCGCCCTTGAACGGGATGTGGTTCATCTGCGCGCCGGCGGCCAGCAGGAACTCTTCCATGCCCACGTGCGTGGCGCCGCCGATGCCGGCGCTGGCGTAGGTCAGCTGGCCCGGCCTGGCCTTGGCGTCGTTCACCAGGTCCTTCAGCGTCTTCCACGGCGAACTGGCCTGCACCGCGATGCCGAAGGTCTGGCCGGAGACACGCGCCAGGTAGGTGAGGTCCTTCAGCGGTTCGATCTTCACCGTGCCCAGCTGCGCGAAGCGCGTGACCGAGACGGGGATCTGGCCGATGGTGTAGCCGTCCGGCTTGGCGCTGGCCATGGCCCGCAGGCCCAGCATGCCGGAGCCGCCGGTCTTGTTCTCCACCACGATGGTCTGGCCCAGTTGCCTGGCTGCGGCCGCGCACAGCGCACGCATGGTCATGTCGGCCGTGCCGCCGGCCGCCCATGGGCACACGAAGGTGATGGGCCGCTCGGGGTAGCCGTTCGCGAACGCGCGCGAACTGGCCGCCGCCACGGCCGCGCCGAGGCTGCCGAGCATGAAGTGGCGACGGTGGATCTGCATGTCTTGTCTCCGCGGGAATGCTGGCTCGATGCACAAAGTCTAGGGTTCGGGGTAATTACAATCAAATGAAGTAGAGGACTGTCTACATAACCAATTCGGAAAGTCTTGCCATGGCCGACATCGACCGTGTCCTGCGCTCCAACCTGAAGCTGAAGCACCTGCAGCTGCTGGTGGCGCTGGACGAGTTCCGGCAGATCGGCCGCGTGGCCGAGTTCCTGTGCGTCACGCAGCCGGCGGTGTCCAAGACCCTGGCCGAGATCGAGCGCATGTTCGGCGTCGAGCTGTTCATCCGCTCCACCCGCGGCACCGAGCCCACCGACAACGGCGCCACCGTGGTGCGCTTCGCGCGATCGGTGCTGGCGGACTACACCCGCGCTTGTGACGAGCTGGCGGCGGTGGCCAGCGGCGCCGCCGGGCAGACCAGCGTGGGCGCCATGGTGGTGGCCACGCCGGTGCTGCTGTCGCGCGCCATCGAGGCGCTGAAGGCCCGGTCCGCGCAGACCACCGTATCCGTGGAAGAAGGCGACCTCACCCGCCTGCTGCCGCGGCTGCGCGTGGGCGAGCTGGACCTGATCGTCGGCCGGCTGGAACCCGGCTATGCCTCGCCCGACCTGCAGACCGAGGCGCTGTACGAAGAACCCATGGCCATCGTGGCGCGCCCCGACCACCCGGTGTTCGACCTGCCGCGCGCCAGCTGGGCCGACGTGGCCGGCTGCCCCTGGATCGTGCCGCCGGCCTGGGCCTCGTCGCGCGTCAAGCTGAACCAGATGTTCTACAAGCACAAGCTGAAGCCGCCGGTGGACATCGTGGAATCGGCGTCGTTCCTGGTCACGCTCACCTCCATCCGCGAGCGCGGCACGCTGGGCTTCGTGGCGGACACGGTGGCGCGGCATTTCGAACGCGAAGGCCTGCTGCGCGTGGTGCCGCTGAAGGTGCCGATCGAGCTGCCCCCGGTGGGCCTGATCTGGCTCGCCGGCCGCAAGCCCACCAGCAGCACGCAGCGCCTGGTGGAATGCCTGCGGCAGGTGGCGCAGGACCTTCAGCGGCCGGACCCGGCGGCGGCCCGCAAGCTGAAACGCCCTAACGCGCGCTCAGCGCGGCAGTGACGATCCGCCGCAGATCTGCAGGTCCTGTCCGGTGATGGCCGCGGCCGCCTCGGACAGCAGGAAGGCCACCAGCGCCGCCACCTCCTGCGGCTGGATCAGGCGGCCGATGGGCGGCAGGCGGGGCTGCGAACTGGCGCGGCTCGGGTCGACCAGCATCGGCGTTTCCGTGGCCGCGGGCGACACCACGTTGACCGTCACGCCGCGGGCGACGACCTCGGCCGCCCAGCTGCGCGCCAGCGCCACGAGCGCGGCCTTGCTGGCCGCGTACTGGCTGCGCCCGGGCATGCCGGTGGACACGCGGCTGCCGATCAGCACCAGGCGCCCGCGGCCGGCCTCGGCCATGCGCGGCAGCAGCGCATTCGCCAGCCGCGACGCACAGGCCACGTGCAGCCGCCACATCGCCTCGGCATCGTCGGCCTGCAGCGCGCCCAGCGGGCCGGCACGCAGCACGCCGGCGGCATGCACCAGCGCATCGGGCGTGCCCAGGCCGGCGGCCACGCGATCGACCTCGGCCGCGTCGCTCAGGTCGGCGCGCAGCGTGCTGAAACGCACATGGCGCAGGTCGCCTTCGCTGCGGTTGATGCCCACCACCTGCCAGCCGTCGGCCAGCAAGCGCTCGGCAATGGCGCGGCCGATGCCGGAACTGCTGCCGGTCACCACGGCGCGCGGCGCGGCGCGGCTGTCCGGCACACGCATGGCCGGCTCACTCGGCACGGATGTTCCCTTCGCTGATGATCTTCTGCGCCTTCGC
>CBIHPZ010000180.1:0-7079 GCA_966211865.1 uncultured Aquabacterium sp. | reverse complement strand
CGCCAACCTGTTCGGCGGTGCCGGCAACGACGCCATCGATGGCGGCGCGGCCGGCGACCAGCTGTTCGGCCAGCTCGGCCATGACACGCTGCAGGGCCACGGCGGCGCGGACTTCCTGTTTGGGGGCGCCGACAACGACCGGCTGCTGGGCGGCGCGGGCGACGACCAGCTCTTCGGCGAATCCGGCGACGACCGCCTGGTGTGGAACGACGGCGACGGCAGTGACTTGTTCGAGGGCGGCGACGGCTTCGACACCGGCGAGATCCATGGCGGCGGCGCGGCCGAGCACTTCAGCGTGACGGCCAACGGCGATCGCGTGCGCATCGACCGCCTGGAGCCTGCCGCGATGGCGATCGACGCCGGCACGATGGAAAGCCTGGTGCTGGACCTGGGCGGCGGCGACGACCGTTTCAGCGCCACCGGCAACCTGGCCGCGCTGGTGCAGCTGAGCGTCGATGGCGGTGCCGGCAACGACGTGATCCTGGGCGGCAACGGCACCGACGTGCTGATCGGCGGCGACGGCAACGACACGATTGACGGCAACCAGGGCAACGACAGCATCTACCTCGGCGCTGGCGACGACCGCTTCACCTGGAACCCCGGGGACGGCAGCGACGTGATCGAAGGCGGCGCCGGCAGCGACACGATGGCGATCGACGGCTCCAACATCGGCGAGCAGTTCGATCTCTCGGCCAGCGGCGAGTGGCTGCTGTTCAACCGCGACATCGCCAGCATCTCGCACCTGGCCGATGGCATCGAGACGGTCGAACTGCGCACCTTCGGCGGCGCCGACCGCGTGACGGTGAACGACCTGGCTGCCACCGCCGTGCGGCAGGTGCTGGTCGACCTGGCGCCGATCGGCGGCCAGCCCGCGGACGGGGTGGCCGACGTGGTGGCCGTGAATGGCACCGCGGCCGCCGAGCAGGTGAGCTTCGGCTGGGCCGACGGCCAGGCCAGCGTGCAGGGTTTCGCCGCGGTGTTGCGGGTGCGCGGCGCGGAGGCCGGGCTGGACCGCCTGCAGGTCAACCTGGGCCAGGGTGACGACCAGTTGGACGGCAGCGGCCTGGGCCCCGGTGCGCCCAAGCTCGTGGCCGACGGCGGCGAAGGCCGCGACCGGCTCACCGGCAGCGCAGGCGACGACGAACTGCACGGCGGCGCCGATGCCGACCGCCTTGTGGGTGCGGCGGGCGCCGACTGGCTCGATGGCGGTGAAGGCGACGACCTGCTGCTGTGGAACGTCGGTGACGGCAGCGATGTCTTCGACGGCGGCGCGGGCGTGGACACCGCCGAGGTGCACGGCGACGACACGGCCGAACAGGTGGCGGTGACGGCCAACGCCGACCGCATCCGCATCGACCGGCTGGACGCGACCAAGCCCTCGTTCATCGACGCCAGCGTGGACAAGCTGGTCGTCATGCTGGGCGGCGGCGCAGACCGGTTCTCCGCGGTCGGCAACGTCGGTCCGCTGGTGCAGCTGGTGGTCGATGGCGGCTCGGGCGACGACACCCTCGACGGCGGCAATGGCGACGATCTGCTGATGGGCGGCGATGGCAACGACACGATCGACGGCAACCAGGGCAGCGACACCCTGCTGCTCGGCGCTGGCGACGACCGCTTCACCTGGAGCCCCGGCGATGGCAGCGACGTGGTGGAAGGCGGCGGCGGCACCGACACGATGGCCGTGGCCGGCGCCAACATCGGCGAGCAGTTCACGCTGTCGGCCAACGGCAGCCGCCTGCGCTTCACGCGGGATGTCGCCAGCGTCACGCTGGACGCGGACGACGTGGAACGCGTGGAGCTGCGCACGCTGGGCGGTGCCGACCGGATCACCGTGAACGACCTGGGTGGCACGGACGTGAAGTCGGTGGCGATCGACCTCGCCGGCAGCACCGGCGGGGGCGACGGCCAGGCCGACGTGGTGGTGGTCAACGGCAGCGCCGCGCGCGACGTGGTGACCATCGCCCTGGACGCCAGCGGCGCGCTGGTGCTGCGCGGGCTGGCGACGGAGGTGGTCATCCGGAACTTCGAACCCACGCTGGACCGGCTGGAGTTCAATGGCCTGGGCGGCAACGACGTGGTGTTTGCAGGCGGCTCGCCGGCGGTGCTGCTGCCGCTCACTTTGCGTGGTGGCGAAGGCAACGACGTGCTCTACGCCGGGGCCGGCGCCGACCTGCTGGATGGCGGCGCGGGCTTCGACATCCTGGTCGGCGGCCCCGGCGTCGACGAGATGGTCAATGGCGAATTGCAGTTCCAGGGCCTGCCGACGCTGCCCATCAACCTGGGGTTGTGATGCCCCACGGATGACGGGCCGCGCGTTCAGCGGTGGAACTTGCCGTCGGCACCGATGATGGAGATGTCGGTGTAGCCCAGGCCGCTGTGGCTGGTGGGGCTGAAGTGGATCTCCATGCCGCCGATGTCGACCTTCTGCATGCTGTTCAGCGCCGCCACCAGCCGGGCGCGCGTGGGCTTGGGGCCGGCCCGCTTCAGCGCCTCCACCATCACCTTGGCGGCGGCAAAGCCTTCCATCATGGCCGGCGTGACGCGCAGGTCGCTCTTCGCGTGCGCCAGTTCCATCGCTTCCTTGACGATCGGCGAGGCCACCGAGCGTTCGTGCGGAAAGACCTGCGTCACGATGATGCCGGGCGCATCGGCGCCCAGTTCCTTGATGAAGCCGGACGAGGCGTTGTTCGACAGCGTGACCACGCTGGCGCGCGAGCCCGCGGTGCGCAGCGCGCGCACCCCTTCGGCCACGGCCGCGCTGGGGCCGATGATGATCACCGCCTGCACCTCGGCTGCCACCAGCTTGGCGGCGATCGGCTTGAAGTCCGGCTTGCTGCGATCGAACCTGGCCACCACGGCGGGCTTCTTCCCCACGGCGCTGAAGCCGGTGTCCACGCCCTTGGCCGCGTCGTCGCCGAAGCTGTCGTCGGTCTGCAGCACGCCGATGCGTTCCACGCCGGTGATGGCCAGGTGGCGCACCGCGCGTTCCGCCTCGCGCTGGTAGGGCGCCCGGACGTTGAAGACCAGCGGGTCCACCGGCGTGTGGAGCACCATGGCGCCGGTGGACGGGCCGACCAGGGGCACCTGGTGCTCGGCCAGCACCGGCTGCACGGCCTGCGTGTGCGGCGTGCCGCGGGTGAGGAACAGCGCCAGCACGTGCTTGTGCGTGATCAGCGTGCGGGCGTTGTCCGCGGCCAGTGCGGGCTCGAACTTGTCGTCCATCGACAGCAGCGTGATCTTCTCGCCGCGCACGCCGCCCTTGGCGTTCACGGCGTCGAAGTAGAGCCGCGCGCCCTCGGTGGTTTCGGCGACGCCCGCGGCGCCCGGTCCGGTGAAGCCGGCGGTCTGGCCGATCAGCACGTCCGCCGCTGCGGACGTGATGCCCACCGCGACCAGCAGCGCGCCGAAGAGCCCTGCGTGGGCGTGCCTCATGCCCCGCCCTTCGCGTCCAGCACCTGCGGCCCGAAGATGAAGGACGCCGTGCGGATCAGGCCTTCTTCCACCACGTAGATGCACACCAGCTCGATGCGGCCCGGGCCTTCGGGAAAGGTGCGGATGACGTCTTCATGGTCGATGACGACCGAGCCCATCACCGTGCGCTTGAGCAGCTTGGCGTGCAGGTTGGGTTCGGAAAACCGCGGGGCGGTGCGCGCGCGGATCTGCGCATGGCCTTCGGTCAGCAGCTTGCCCGGGTGTTCGTACTGCCGCGCGTCCGGCGCGTAGGTGGCGAGCCAGCCCTCCAGGTCCTTGGCGTTGTAGGCATCAAGCTGGCGCTGGACGACGATTTCGGGCGAGCTGAACTGGGGCATGGCAAGCGGGCCGGCCAGGGCCGGTGCGGCAACGACGGGGCGGGGAGCATAGCGTGTCGGCGCGGCGCGGCCGGCGCTATGTCGCAAAAGACGCGGCCACCGCGGCGGGCCCTCAAGCCAGCTCTTCGCTGAGGAAGGGCAGCAGCTCGCGCAGCAGGTCGTCGGGCGCCTCTTCGGCGATGTAGTGGCCGCAGGGCAAGGGGCCGCCGCGCACGTCGGCGGCCACGCGCTGCCATTCCTCCAGCGGGCGGAAGCAGCGGTGCACCACGCCCTCTTCGCCCCACAGCGCCAGCAGCGGCATGGGCAGCTTCAGGCCGGCCTGGCGGTCCGCGCGGTCATGATCCAGGTCGATGCCGGCGCTGGCGCGGTAGTCCTCGCACAGGCCGTGCGCGGCGCCGGGCAGGCGCAGGCAGCGTTCGTACTCGGCCAGGGCGCGCAGGTCGAAGGGCGCCAGGCCGGCGCTGCGGCGGCCCACCACGTCCAGCAGGTAGGCGCGCGGGTCGGCCTCGATCAGGCGCTCGGGCAGCGGCGCGGGCTGGATCAGGAAGAACCAGTGCCAATAGGCGCGGGCGAAGGCGTCGGTGGTCTGTTCGTACATCGCCAGCGTGGGCGCGACGTCCAGCAGCGCCAGGCGGCTCACCGCCTGCGGGTGGTCCGCGGCCAGCCGGTGCGCCACGCGCGCGCCGCGGTCGTGCGCCAGCACCGCGAAACGCCGGTGGCCCAGTTGTTGCATCAGCCGCCGCATGTCGAGCGCCATGGTGCGTTTGCTGTAGGCCAGGTGCTCGGGGTCGCCCGGCGGCTTGTCGGAGTCGCCGTAGCCGCGCAGGTCGGCCATGACGAGCTGGAACACCTCGGCCAGCACCGGCGCCACGCGGTGCCAGATGGCGTGGGTCTGCGGGTGGCCGTGCAGCAGGAGCAGCGGCGCCCCCTGGCCGCCGATGCGGGCGTGGATGCGCACGCCCGCCTCGGTTTCCACCCAGGCGCGTTCGAAACCGGGAAAGAGGTCGTCGGCAACAGGCACGGTGCGCTCCCCGGGGCAAACCGCGATCCTAGGAGAACGTATGCACTTTTGCCCATTTCCAGGCTGAAAACGTTTTGACGCGCGCCGATAAGAACGGATCAGCGCCGGGCCGACCCGGACGGCCACGGGAGTCCCATGTGTCTGCACCACCTCGTCCACCAGGCACTCGCGTCGAAGGCAAGGTGACGTTCGCGCTGGACGACCGCCCTGCGCTGGACCTTGTACGAGACCTGCCCGGGCCTGCGCGCCGCCGGGTGTCCGGGCACCGCCTGGCTGCACACCAGACCCTGGCGGTCACCGCGTTCCGCGAAGCCGCCTGAAGAACAGACCGTGGACGACCTGCACCCGCTGTTGAAACACCAGCTGACGCGCCTGGGCCTGGCGGCCGAGGCGCTACCGTCCGATGTAAGCGGCTGGCGCCAGTTGCTCGAATGCATCAGCCGCGCCTACGTCCACCACGACCCGCAGCGCCACCTGGGCGAACGCTCGCCGGAGCTGGCGTCGGACGAATCGGCGCAGCTGTATGCCGGCCTGCGCGCCGAACGCGACCAGCTCGACGCCCGCGTGCGCGAGCGCACCGAAGCGCTGCAGCGCAGCGAAGCCCGGATGCAGAGCCTGCTGTCGCTGTCGGCCGACTGGGTCTGGGAACAGGACGCGCAGATGCGCTTCACCTACGTCTCCGAAAGCATCGAGCAGGCCACCGGCGTGCCGGCGTCGGAGCTGCTGGGACGCAAGCGGCTGGAAGGCCCGAGCTACGACGCCTCGCCCGACGCCCGGGCCGAGTACGAGGCCTGCATCGCTGCCCGTCGCCCCTTCCGCGACCTGTTGTTCTGCCACACCGGCCGCAACGGGCAGCACCGCTACATCCGCGCCAGCGGCGAGCCGGTGTTCGGTGCCGACGGCGGTTTCCAGGGCTACCGCGGCGTCAGCCGCGACGTGACGCAGGCCGTGCTGTCCGAGCAGAAGGTGAACGAGCTGGCCCGCTACGACAGCCTCACCGGCCTGCCCAACCGCAACATGTTCCTGGGCGAGCTCGACCGCAGCATCGCGCGCGCCGCGCGCCACGGCGGCGGGTTCGCCATCTGCTTCATCGACCTGGACCGCTTCAAGACCATCAACGACACGCTGGGCCACGATGCCGGCGACGAGCTGCTGAAGGTGATGGCCGGGCGCCTGCGCGCGGCGGTGCGCAAGAGCGACCTGGTGGCGCGCCTGGGCGGCGATGAATTCGTCGTGCTGCTCGAAGGCGGTGCCGGCCCGGACCTGGCGGCGGTGGCCGACAAGCTGCTGGCCGCCATCGGCGAGCAGGTGACCATCGGCGGCTGCCACTTCCTCGTCACCGGCAGCATCGGCGTGGGGCTGTACCCCGACGACGGCGACGACGCGGCCACGCTGCTCAAGCATGCCGACGCCGCGATGTACCTGGCCAAGGAGAACGGCAAGAACAACGTGCAGTTCTACACCGACGAACTGGCCGGCATGGCCGCGCGCCAGTTCGAACTGGAATCGGCGCTGCGCCTGGCGCTGGTGCGGGACGAACTGGTGCTGCACTACCAGCCCAAGGTGGACGTCGCCAACGGCGAGATCGTGGGCCTGGAGGCGCTGGTGCGCTGGCACCACCCGCTGCGCGGGCTGGTGCCGCCGGGGGAATTCATCCCGCTGGCCGAGGAGCGCGGGCTCATCGTGCCCATCGGCCGATGGGTGGTGGCCACCGCCTGCCGGCAGATCCGCGCCTGGCGCGACGCCGGCCTGGCCACGCCGCCGGTGGCGGTGAACCTGTCGCCGCGCCAGTTCGCCGACCACCGGCTGATCGAGGACTTCGAAGCGGCCCTGCGGGCCGCCGGCGTGCACCCGGCCGACCTGGAGGTCGAGCTGACCGAGGGCGTGCTGATGGCCGACCCCGACCGCGCCAACGCCGTGCTGCGGCGCCTGCACGACATGGGCGTGCGCATCGCCATCGACGACTTCGGCACCGGCTACTCCTCGCTGTCGTACCTGAAGCGCTTCCCGGCGCAGACGGTGAAGATCGACCGCTCCTTCATCCGCGGCCTGCCCACCGACCACGACGACACCGCGATCACGCAGGCGGTGATCGCGATGGCGCATTCACTGGGCCTGCGCGTGGTGGCCGAAGGCGTGGAGACCGCCGACCAGCTCGGCCTGCTGCAGCGCCTGCACTGCGATGAGGTGCAGGGCTACCTGCTCGGCCGGCCGGTGCCGGCGGGGGAGATGGCGGTGCGGCTGCAGTT
>CBIHPZ010000179.1:0-7083 GCA_966211865.1 uncultured Aquabacterium sp. | reverse complement strand
TGCTGAAGGCCAGGGAGGGCTGCTGGCGACCACCCGGTCGCCAAGGCGGCGCATGCTCGCACCGAAAGCCGGCGTGGAACTCGTCGGACTTAGGGATTGCGCGCCTCTGCGCCGTGCCGCGGCGGCGCTTCACACCTCGGTGGGCGCAGCCACCGGCCCCGCCGGCCGCCCATTCAGTGCGTCAGCAATGTGACGTAGGCCGCGTAGCTGAAGCTGCGGTTCTTCTTCTGCCCTGTCAGTTCGGTGACGAGGCCCAATTCCTCCAGCCTTTTCACCGCCGCGGTCGCGGTCGGGAAGGTGGTTTGCAGCCGCTGGCGCACCTGTTCGATGGTGAAGCGGGGCATCACAGGCAGCGATTCGAACAGCCGCAGCACCGGCGCGCCAACGCGCGGAGCGGCCAGCAGCCGGCGCCGGTCGGCCGCCACCAGGCTGGCAATGGCCACGATGCCGCGCTCCGCCTCGGCGGCCGCCGTCTCGACGCCTTCGAGAAAGAAGCCGACCCAGCCTTCCCAGTCGCCGTCGGTGCGCACCGCCGACAGGCGTCGGTAGTACTCGCGCTGGTGCTGCTTCAGGTAACCGCTCAGGTACATCAGCGGCTCGGGCAGCAGGCCCCACTGCTCCAGCAGCGCGGCAATCAGCAGCCGGCCGATGCGGCCGTTGCCGTCGAGGAAGGGGTGGATGGTTTCGAACTGGACATGCACCAGCGCAATGCGCACCAGCGGCGGCAGGGCAGGCCGCGGCGCATGGATGAAGCGCTCGAGGTCGGCCAGAAGGGGCGGCACGCGCTCGGGCGGCGGCGGCACGAAGGCGGCCTTGCCCGGCCGGGTGCCGCCGATCCAATTCTGGGAGCGGCGCAATTCGCCCGGCTGCTTGCCCGCGCCCCGGGCACCGTCGAGCAGCAGCCGGTGTGCGTCGCACAGCAGCCGCACGCTCAGGGGCAAGCCCTGGGGGTCGCGCAGGTTGTCTCGCACGAGGCGGAAGGCGCGCAGGTAGTTGGTGACTTCCTCCACGTCGTCGGTGTTGGCAACGCCCAGGCCCGCCTCGTCGTCGAAGAGGTCGGTCAGCGTCGCCTGCGTGCCTTCGATCTGCGACGTCAGCAGCGCTTCCTTGCGAATGGCGCTGTACAGCAGCCACTCCACCGAGGGCACCAGGCCGGACACGCCGGACAGCCGCGCCAGCGCCAGCTCCGCGTTGCGCGTGGCGGTCTCATAGGCCTCGGGCGCCAGGGTCGGCTTCTGCGGCGGCAATGCATGCGGGACGAAAGCGCGCACCGCTTCGCCGAGCGTGGTGGTGGTGACGTAGCTGCCGGTGCTGCGCATGGTCCGAAAGTCCTCTTGAACAGCGGTCGGTCATATTAAAGCGATCTTTAATTTGACGGTGCGCCATGAAAGCGGGCTTTCATGGGTGGCCCCCAAATGACAGTGCCCCGGCAGCGGGATCTCCGCTGCCGGGGCACGGCGTGGGTCAGCGGGCGCTTTGGGCGCCGATGCCTCACTTGCGCACGCGTCGCTCCAGGTTGGGCCAGTAGGTGAGCGGGCTCAGGCTCAGCGTGCCGTCACCCGCTTCGTTCTTGACCACCAGCGGCACGGTGCTGCGCGCGGTGCCACTGCCGCTGCCCTGGCCCAGCAGGCCGTTGAAGCCGCTGCCCCAGATCATCATGCGGCCGTCGGACAGCAGGGCGAACGAGTGGGCGTAGCCCGCGCCGACCGCCACCGCGCCGGTGAGCTGGTTGGCGCCGTCGGGCGAGACCACCAGGCCGGGCACGGACGCCTGGTCGTCGGTGCGGGGCTTGACGAGGCCGTCGCCCAGCTCGCCGTTGGCCGAATAGCCCCAGGTGTAGACATGCCCGCTGGCGTCCATGCCCACCGTGTGGTTGCCGCCGGCGGCCACCATGCGCAGGCCGGTCCAGTTCGCGCCGCCGCCCGGGCCGGCCACCGCCACGGCACGGCGGTAGACGTTGCCGCGGTCGCCATGGCCCAGCTGGCCCAGGACGTTGCGGCCCCAGCCGTAGGCCAGGCCATTGGCGGCCACGGCGAAGCCATGCTGGTCGCCGGCCGAGATCGACACGATGCCGGTCAGCGCCTGGCCGGTCAGTTCGTCCTTGACGAGCGCGGGCGGCAGCGTGCCGGACGAGGTGCTGCCCTGGCCCGTGGCGCCGTCGATGTTGCGGCCCCAGGTGGCGACGGCGCCCTCGACGAGCAGCGCGGCGTTCCACAGGGTGCCCGAGGCGATGGCCACGGCCTTGCCGCCCGGCACCACCACCGGCACCTTGCGCGGCTCGACACCGGCCACGCCGGTGGCGTCGCCCCAGGCGTAGACGGTGCCGTCGTCCGCCAGCGCCAGCGCGTTGGTGCTGCCGGTGGAAATGGCGACGATGTTCTTCAGCGGCGCGTTGCCGGTGAGGTCCATCACCTTGCCCGGGCGGTTGTCGCCGCTGGTGGTCTGGCGGCCCAGCGCGGCGGCCTCGCCCCAGGAATACACCTCGCCGTCCTCCGTCAGCGCGAAGGCCTGCTGTTCACCCGCGGCCACGGCCACCACGCCGGTCAGCGCGGCGTCGCCGGTGGGAGCCTTGACCGGCGTCGGCAGGAACACGCCGACCGAGGTGCCGACGATGGTGCCCTGGCCCAGCGGCGCGGAGGCCGAGCCCCACGACAGCGCGCGGCCGTCCGGCATGGCAACCAGGCTGTAGCGCGCACCGGCGCTGCTGCTGAAGGGCTGCGGCTGCGGCGTGACCTTGACCGCCGCCTTGCCGGTGATGCCGCCGTTGCTGACGTTGACGTTGAAGGTGCCCAGGCGGTGGCCGGTGACGGTGGAGCAGTCGCTCGCCACCTCGATGGCCACGGTGTTGTCGCTGCTGCAGCGGAACGGCCCCTGCACCGCCATGCCGGCGGTGTCGACGATCGAGAACTTCAGCGGCGTGGCGATGTTCCAGGCGATCTTGCCCGTGGTCGGGGCCGAGACCGTCACCTGCACCGTCGCCGGCGGGTTCAGCACGTCGCGCGCCAGGCCGATGTAGCGCACCTGGTCGCCGAAGGGGCCGCCCAGCACGTAGACCTTGCCGTCGGCCACCACCAGGAACATGCCCGTCTCGGGATAGAAGCGATAACGCCAATTCTCGGCGGCCATGTCCGGCCGGTGCGAGGGGAACAGGCTGGGGTAGCGCGCCTCGGCGAAGTCGAACAGCGCCTTGGCCTCGGCGGCGGGGTCCACCTCCGCGGCGGCGGCCACCTGGCGGCGCGTGGAAGCCCCGGCCGTGCCGGCGGCGGAATCGGCTGCGGCGGCCTGCACGGCGCTGTTGATCAGCTCGCGGGCCTGCTGCGGTCCCCGCGCGGTGTCGTTGTCCGATCCCCCGCCGCAGCCGGCCGCGGCAGCGGCGGTGGCGAGCAGGGTGAATAGCGTGCGTAGCTTCATGTCGATGGATACCAGGGTTGAACGGACGATCGCAGGCCGGGACCGCCGGGGGCGCGATGGTCGCACGCGGGCGTGCGGCGCGCCGAAGTGACAGGAGATCGAAGGGGGCTATTGTCTGCGCAGCGCGAAGCAGGCCGAAACCGCTTGAAACAAGCACCTCTAACGCACAAAAGGCGCGTGCAGCGCCGCGGTGACGCGCGCAGCGCTACGGCAGCTTCACGAAACGCAGCTCGATCTGGTCGTTCGGCCACTGCACGGCCCTGACTTTCTTGGCCATCGCCCAGTTCAGGTGGCGCCGGTACAGCGGGATGTAGGGCAGGTCGTCGTGCAGGAGGCGCAGCGCCACGCCCACGCGGGCGCGGCGCTTGGTGATGTCGGGCTCGGTGCGCACCGCGTCGATCAGCTCGTCCAGCGTGGGGTTGCTGTAGCGGCCGGCGTTGAAGGTGCCGCCGCCCTGGGGGGTCCAGGTGCGGAACAGCGCGTTCAAGGTCGGCCAGGGGTCGGTGGTCGGGGTCCAGCCGAATTCGACGAAGCTGGCGGTGCCCTGGCTCAGCTTGGGAAAGAACTGGTTCGTCGGCGAGGCGCGCAGGCTCACGCGGATGCCCACCTGGGCCAGCATGGCGGTGGCGGCCTGGCACACGGCTTCGCGGTAGGCCACGTTCACGCAGTCCAGCGTCACGCCGAAGCCGTTGGGGTAGCCGGCCTGCTTCAGCAGCTGGCGCGCCTTGGCCTGGTCGAACGGGATGCGCTTGTCCAGCTCCGGCAGGTGGCCATCGACCAGCGGCGAGATGAAGCTGCCGGTGGGCGTGGCCTGGCCGCGCAGCACCTTGTCGATGATGAGGTCGATGTTCAGCGCATGCGCCACCGCCTGGCGCACGCGCTTGTCCTTGAACGGGTTGCGGTCCTTGACGTCGCCCTGGATCAGTTCGTCGCGCGCCTGGTCGAAGGTGAAGTACTGGGTGCCGATGTCGCTGGTCGTCAGCACGTTGAGCTTGCCCTCGCTCTTCAGGCGCCCGACGTCCTGGAACGGCGGGTCGAGCACCAGGTCCACTTCGCCGGAGGCCAGCGCGGCCAGGCGCGTGGCGTCGCTCTTGATGGCGACGAAGCGCACCTCGTCGAGGTTGCCCAGGCGCTTGTCGGCCGCGCCCCAGTACTGCTCGTGGCGCTTCAGCACCACCCGCACGTCGGGCTGGTAGGTGTCCAGGCGAAAGGGTCCGGTGCCCATCGCGTTGCGCACCGCAAAGGTTTCCTGCTTGCCGTTGAAGTCCTGCGCCTTTTCCACGCCATGGGTCTGGGCCCACTTGCGGCTCATCATCGCCACCAGCCACAGCTTCTCGGGCCACACCGCATCCGGCGCCGCCAGCTGGAAATCGATGGTCAGGTCGTCGACCTTCTTCACCGTTTGCAAACCTTGCAGGCTGAAGGCGCGCTGGGACGTGGGGCCCTGCGCACGCTCGATCGAGAACACCGCGTCATCCGCCGTGAAGGGGCTGCCGTCGTGGAACTTGACGCCCGCGCGCAGCTTGAAGCGCCAGCTGGTGGGCGAGGTCATGCTCCACGACTCGGCCAGCGAGGGCTCGAGCTTGAAGTTCTCGTCGCGCCCGACGAGGCAGTCGTGCACCTGGAAGGCGATGCGCGAGTGGTACAGCAGCGCCAGCGCATGCGGGTCCATGGTCTGCGGGTCGAAGGCGCTGGCGATGCGCAGCACGCGGCCCTGCGCCGCCGCCATGCCCGTCATGCCCGCCGTCACCCAGACCATCAACAGCACCCGCAGCAGGCCGCGCAGACCGGGGAACAGGGAGAGGCTTGGGCTCGATCGCATCGGTGCGGGGCTCCGGACGGCGGACGTGAGGCAAAGGGCGTGGCGCGGCGGCCACGCACGGATGCCGGCGATTCTGGCCCCGCCCTCCGGCGCGGCGCCCTGGGGGTTCCACGGCGGGCCCGGCTGTCGGGAAGGCTTGACGCCGAGGGCAATCCACGTGCGCACGGTCAAGTCCACGCCCGGCACGGCCGACAACGAGAACAGCGCCGCCCGATCCCACGCCGATGCCCCTCGACCCGCCACAGCCCCGGACCGCTCCTGCCCCGACCATGGCTGAGCTCGCCCATGCCCTGGCGGCCGAACGGCGCGCCCGCATCGCCGCCGAAGGCGCGCTGGCCGCGCTGCAGCACGACCTGGGCGCCACCGACGCCGCCCTGCGGTCGCTGATCCAGGACCAGGAGCGCGAGATCGCCGAGCGCACCGCGCAGCTGGTGCAGGCACGCGACGCCGCGGTGGCGGCCGACAAGGCCAAGAGCGCCTTCGTGGCCAACATGAGCCACGAGATCCGCACGCCCCTCACCTCCATCATCGGCTTCGCCGAGCTGCTGCTCGATCGGCGCCACGCCTCGGTCAGCCGCGACGAATCGCTGCGCACCATCATCCGCAGCGGCCGGCACCTGCTGGAGCTGATCAACGACATCCTCGACATCTCGAAGATCGAGGCCGGCTGCCTGGAGATCGACCGCGCCGAGTTCGAGACCGCCGAGCTGGTGGCCGACATCGACACGCTCTTCGGCCCGCGCCTGCGCGAAAAAGGCCTGCGCTTCGGCATCCACACGCCGCTGCCGCTGCCGGCCGTGTGGCGCGGCGACTTCGTGCGCATCAAGCAGATCGTGATGAACTTCTGCAGCAACGCGCTGAAGTTCACCGAGCAAGGCAGCGTGGACTTGGCGCTGCGCTTCGAGGCCGGCGTGCTCGAGATCAGCGTGACCGACACCGGCCTGGGCATGACGCCCGAGCAGCAGGAGCGGCTGTTCCAGCCCTTCGCGCAGGCCGACGTGTCCACCACCCGCCGTTTCGGCGGCACCGGCCTGGGCCTGCACATCTGCGCCCAGCTGGCCGAGGCGCTGGGCGGGCGCATCACCGTCGATTCGGCGCCCGGCCAGGGCAGCCGCTTCGCACTGGCATTGCCGCTGGCCGAGGGCGAGACCGTGGCCCGCTGGCTGGAAGCGCCCTACACCGCCGCGGCCGAGGCGCCGCCGCCCCCGGCCTGGCACAACGGGGTGCCCGCGCTGGCCGGCAGCGTGCTGCTGGCCGAGGACGGGCCGCAGAACCAGCGCCTGATCGCCGCGCTGGTGCAGGCCACGGGCGCGCAGATCACCGTCGTCGACAACGGCGAAAAGGCGGTGGAACAGGCGCTGGGTGGCGACTTCGACCTGGTGCTGATGGACATCCAGATGCCGGTGATGGACGGCACCGAGGCCACCACCTTGCTGCGCGAGGCCGGCTACGGCGGCCCCATCGTGGCGCTGACGGCCAACGTGGCGCGGCGTGACGTGGCGCTGTACCGCGCCGCCGGGTGCACCGACTGCCTGGCCAAGCCCATCGACAAGCTGCGCCTGTACGAGGTGCTGGAAGCCCACCTTTCGGCCGGCGCCCGGCGCGCAGCCGACGGCGCGGCGCTGGACCGCCAGACCGCCGACGTGCTGGATGAACTCAGCCAGGAGTTCCGAAGCGGCCTGCCGCAGACGCTGCAGGACATCGAGACGGCACTGGATGGCGCCCGCGCCGGCGGCGGCTGGGACGAACTGCGGCGCCGCACGCACAGCCTGAAGGGCATTGCCGCCACCTTCGGCTTCCCGCGCCTGACCCAGCTGGCGCAGCCGATCGAGGGCCTGATCGACGCCGGC
>CBIHPZ010000178.1:0-7098 GCA_966211865.1 uncultured Aquabacterium sp. | reverse complement strand
GCGTCAACCCGTGCGGTCGATCCGCACCGCCAGCACCACCGAGGTGTGGGTCTTGATGACGCCCTCCAGCTCGCCGATCTCGTCCAGCAGCGCGTCCAGCCGCGCGGTGCTGTCGGCGCGCAGCAGCGCGATGTAGTCGAAGGCCCCGCTGACCGAGCTGAGCTGCAGCAGCTCGGGGAACTTCTGCAGGCGGCGGATCACCTCGCGCGAGGCCTTGGGCTCCAGCGTGATGCCGACGTGCGCCTGCACCCGCGGCCGCTCGTCGTCGGCGCCCAGGCGCACGGTGTAGCCCACCACCACGCCCTCGCGTTCCAGCCGTGCCAGCCGCGCCACCACGGTGGTGCGGGCGATGCCGAGCTTGCGCGCCAGGTTCGCGGTGCTTTCGCGGGCATTCGCCTGCAGCAGCGCGATGAGCGCGCGGTCGGTGGGGTCCAAAGCCATTCCGTCATCTTCCCCTGACGGATCGTCGGAATCATCGGGATTTACGACGAACTCGCGCTTTCTTTCGTCACCACCGATTCCTAGACTGCCGGGATCCCAGGTCCCTTCCCATTCCATCGAGGAGTCGCACCATGCGCATCGCCCTGCTCGGCGCCGGACACATCGGCCAGACCATTGCCCGCCTGCTCGGCGACACCGGCGACTACCAGGTCACCGTGATCGACAAGAACGCGCAAGCCCTCCAGCGCATCGCCGGCCGCGGCGTCACCACCGCCTGCATCGACACCGAAAACAAGCAGGCCCTAGCGTCTGAATTGCGCGGCCACGACACCGTCGTCAACGCCCTCCCCTACCACCTCGCGATCAGCGCCGCGCACCTCGCGCTGGAAGCCGGCTGCCACTACTTCGACCTGACCGAGGACGTGGCCGCCACCAAGGAAATCCAGCGCATCGCCACCGGCGCCCGCACCGCCTTCATGCCGCAATGCGGCCTGGCGCCCGGCTTCATCGGCATCGTGGCGCACCACCTGGCCAAGAGCTTCGATTCGCTGCAGGACGTGAAGATGCGCGTGGGCGCGCTGCCCGCCTTCCCCACCAACGCGCTGAAATACAACCTGACCTGGAGCGTGGACGGGCTGATCAACGAGTACTGCCACCCCTGCGAAGCGATCCACGACGGCGAGCTGATCAACGCGCTGCCGCTGGAAGGGCTGGAGCATTTCTCGCTGGACGGCACCGAGTACGAGGCCTTCAACACCTCCGGCGGCCTGGGCACCCTGTGCGAGACCCTGCAGGGCAAGGTGCGCAACCTGGACTACAAGACCGTGCGCTACCCCGGCCACCGCGACCTGATGATGTTCCTGCTGGGCGACCTGCAATTGAAGGGCGACCAGGAACTGCTGAAGGGCATCATGCGCAAGTCCATGCCCGCCACGATGCAGGACGTGGTGCTGGTCTTCGTGACCGTCTCGGGCATGAAGAACGGCTCGCTGCTGCAGGAGGTCTTCGCGCGCAAGATCTTCGCCGACCGCAACGAGGCACAGCCGCTGTCGGCCATCCAGATCACCACCGCCGCCGGCATCTGCGCCGCGGTCGACCTGTTCCGTGAGGGCAAGCTGCCGCAGCAAGGCTTCATCCGGCAGGAGCAGGTAGAGTTGCCCGCCTTCCTGGCCAACCGCTTCGGCAAGGCCTACCAGCAGTCGCGCCAGGTCGAGAGCATTTCCTGATTCGCCTGCCGCCGCCGCGCGCGACCGGGCCATGAGCCCGGGTGTTCAGCGCAGCGCCGCAGCCCCACCCGCGAGGCTTACCCCATGTCTACTCCGCAACAACTGCTCGCCGCGCTCGGCGTTCCCGCTTCGGCCTTTGCCGAGGGCGCGCTCGTCGCCCGTTCCCCGATCGATGGATCGACCATGGGCCGCGTGGCCGACGCCGGCCCCGAGGCCATGAAGGCCGCGGTGGAACGCGCGCAGGCCGCGTTCCTCACTTGGCGCAACGTGCCGGCACCGCGCCGCGGCGAGCTGGTGCGGCTCTTCGGCGAGGAGCTGCGCACGCACAAGGCGCAGCTGGCCGCGCTGGTCACGCTGGAGGCCGGCAAGGTCACCAGCGAAGGCGAAGGCGAAGTGCAGGAAATGATCGACATCTGCGACTTCGCGGTCGGCTTGTCCAGACAACTGCACGGCCTGACCATCGCCAGCGAGCGCCCCGGCCACCGCATGATGGAGCAGTGGCACCCGCTGGGCGTGGTGGGCGTGATCTCCGCCTTCAACTTCCCCGTGGCGGTGTGGGCCTGGAACGCGGCGCTGGCGCTGGTGTGCGGCGACTCGGTGGTGTGGAAGCCCTCGGAAAAGACGCCGCTGACCGCGCTGGCGACGCAGGCGCTGTTCGAACGCGCGGTGAAGCGCTTCGGCGCCGAAGCACCGGACCACCTCAGCCAGGTGCTGAACGGCGGCGCCGCCACCGGCGAAGCGATGGTCGACCACCCGCTGGTCGCGCTGGTCTCCGCCACCGGCTCCACCCGCATGGGCCGCGCGGTGGGCCCGCGCGTGGCGGCGCGCTTCGGCCGCTGCCTGCTGGAGCTGGGCGGCAACAACGCCATCATCGTCACGCCCTCGGCCGACCTGGACCTGGCGGTGCGCGGCATCCTCTTCGGCGCTTACGGCACAGCAGGCCAGCGCTGCACGACGACGCGGCGCGTCATCGCCCACACCAGCATCCACGACGAGCTGGTGGCCCGCCTGGAGCGCGCAAGGCAAAGCCTGAAGATCGGCGACCCGCGCGAAGCCGGCGTGCTGATCGGCCCGCTGGTCGACCAGGCCGCGTTCGACGGCATGCAGCGCGCGCTGCAACAGGCGCGCGAACAAGGCGGCCAGGTGACCGGCGGCGAACGCGTGCTGGCGGACGCTCAACCTGCGGCTTATTACGTGGCGCCAGCACTGGTGCAGATGCCGGCGCAGACCGCCGTGGTCTGCCACGAGACCTTCGCGCCCATCCTCTACACGCTGCGCTACGAACACTTCGACGATGCCATTGCGCTGCAGAACGCGGTGCCTCAGGGCCTGTCGTCGGCGATCTTCAGCAACGACCTGCGCGAGGCCGAGACCTTCCTCTCCGCGCGCGGCTCGGACTGCGGCATCGCCAACGTCAACATCGGCACCTCGGGCGCCGAGATCGGCGGCGCCTTCGGTGGCGAGAAGGAGACCGGCGGCGGCCGCGAATCGGGCTCGGACAGCTGGCGCGCCTACATGCGCCGGGCCACCAACACGGTGAACTACTCGCGCGCGCTGCCGCTGGCGCAGGGCGTCAAGTTCGACGTATGAGCGTCCGCGCCGCGGGGCCGCGCAGGGTGCGCGCTTGACGACGAGCGCGCTGCAACTGCGCCCGCCGGCGGCGGCCGACGCGGACGAGCTGCTGGACTTCGAACTGCGCAACCGCGCCTTCTTCGAGGCGCACATCAACGCGAGGCCGGCCGCGTACTACTCGGCCGACGGCGTGCGCGCCGCCATCGAGACGGCGCGGCGCGAGGCCGAGGACGACAAGGGTTATCAGTTCCTGCTGCGTGATGCCGCGGGCACGCTGGTGGGTCGCGTCAACCTCTCACGGGTGCGGCGGGCGCACTTCCATTCGGCCGAACTGGGCTACCGCATCGCCGAGGCCGCGCAGGGCCAAGGCTTCGCGCGCGAAGGCGTGCGCCAGGTGCTGGCGCTGGCCTTCGGCGAACTGAAGCTCCTGCGCATCGAAGCCACTGCGCGTGTTGGCAACGAAGGCTCCGCGCGCGTGCTGCTGCGCAATGGCTTCTCGGCCTTCGGCCGCTCGCGGCGCAGCTTCGAGCTGGGCGGCTCGTGGCACGACCTGCTGCACTACGAGCGCCACGCCGACGGACTGCCGGCCTGACACGCCAAGCACGCGGCCATCCACCGTCGATCGAGCGGCCA
This sequence comes from uncultured Aquabacterium sp., assembly GCA_966211865.1. Taxonomy (GTDB): domain Bacteria; phylum Pseudomonadota; class Gammaproteobacteria; order Burkholderiales; family Burkholderiaceae_C; genus Pseudaquabacterium. The sequence continues at coordinate 3,226 of CBIHPZ010000178.1, read as the reverse complement.
CCAGCGGGCCACCGATGGACCACCAATGGCCAGCAAACGGCCACAAGGCGAAGCACGAAGCGGCCGCGACCGGGCCATCCCCGCGGCACCCGCCCGCATAAGATCCGCGCCGGCGCCGGCCGCATCAAGCGTTTCCGAAACAGCCGATTCGTCGCCTGTGGTCGGAGCCGCGGGGCTTCCCCGCGGCAGTCTTCTCCAGTTGTCATCTCGGCGCGCGATCCGCCCTGCGCTGCCGCGCAGTCAAGATAGCGCCTCACCCGCAGGTTGATCGGCCGGCGCCACCTTCGCACCGATGCCGCTCGCCGCCCTGACCTACCGCCGCTGGATCGCCCGCACCATCGCCCGCGCACTGCTGGCCGATGCGGAGCAGCCCGGCGCGCGGCTGCCGCAGGCGCTGGTGGCCCGCGCGGCCGCGGCGCTGGATGAGCGCCCCGCCTGGCTGGTGGAACTGGTCGCCGCGTTGGGCCCGCCGGACCCGTGGCGGCACGACATCGACGCGCTGGCCGCGCGCATCGAAGCGGCGCACGCCTTCGACACCGCCTTCACCAATGGCGCCGTGCCGCGCGTGCACCGGCTGATCCTGCGGCCCCCGCTGCTGGGCCGGTTGCCGCTGGGCTTGGAAGCACTGGAGCGCCCACCGCTCACCGGTGTCGCCGACCTGGCGCAATGGCTCGGCGTGGCCATCGACGATCTGTTGTGGCTGGCCCAGGACCGCAACCACTGGCGAGCACCGGAAGGCCCTCGCCCCGCGCCCACGCAGCACTACCGGCAGCGCCTGACGCCCAAGACCAGCGGCGGCCTGCGCCTGCTGGAGATCCCGAAGGCCGAGCTGAAGCGCGTGCAGCGCCGCCTGCTGGACGGCCTGCTGGCGCCGGTGCCCGCGCACGAGGCGGCCCACGGCTACGTGGCCGGCCGCTCGGCGCTCACCCACGCCGCTGCGCACACGGGCCGAGGCGTGCTGCTGCGCTTCGACCTGCGCGACTTCTTCACCAGCATCACATCGGCGCGCATCCAGGCGCTGTGGCGCAGGCTGGGCTACCCGGTGGGCATGGCGCGGCTGCTGACGTCGCTGTGCACCACGCGCACGCCCGCCGCGGTGCGCGAACGCCTGCAGGACGATGGCGGCCTGGACCGCCTGGCCGCCATGCGCCTGGCCGAACGCCACCTGCCGCAGGGCGCGCCCACCTCGCCCGCGCTGGCCAACCTGTGCTGCTTCCGCCTGGACATGCGGCTGGCCGGTCTGGCGCGTCGCTTTGACGCTCACTACACGCGTTACGCCGATGACCTGGTGTTCTCCGGCCCCGCCCCCTTGCGTGGCGATGCCCGCACCCTCGGCGCCTGGGTCGGCGCCATCGCCGAGGCCGAAGGCTTCCACCTGCAGCCCCGCAAGACCGCCTGCGTGCCGGACCACCAGCGCCAACTGGTGACCGGCATCGTCGTCAACCAGCGGCCCAACCTGCCGCGCGACGCTTTCGACCGGCTCAAGGCCCACCTGCACCGCTGCGCCACGCGGGGCGTGCGGCCCGATGACGATGCCGCCGCGCTGCGCGGACAGATCGGCTGGGCGGCGCAGCTGAACCCGGCGCGCGCCGCCAAGCTGCAGGCCTGGTACGACCGCATCGACTGGACCCGGACCGCCACCGATGGCTGAACCCACCGTGTTGACCGAACGCGCGCTGAACCGTGCGCTGCTCGCGCGCCAGATGCTGCTGGCGCGCGCCGCGCCGATGAGCGTCATCGCCGCGGCGGAGCGCCTGGCCGGGCTGCAGGCGCAGGCGCCGAACCCGCCCTACGTCGGCCTGTGGAGCCGCATCGACGGCTTCGAACGCGCCGCCCTGGAGCGCGCCTTGGCGCAGCGCCGCGTGGTGCGCCTGGCGCTGATGCGGTCGACCCTGCACCTGGTCAGCGCGCGCGACGCGCTGGCCTGGCGGCCGCTGCTGGCCGTGGTGGGCGAGCGCGGCCTGCAGGCCAGCCGCGGCAAGCTGCTGCAGGGCCTGGACCGCCGCGAAGTGGCCGCGCACGCCGCCATGCTGCTGGCCACGCGGCCCCTGAGCGCCGCGCAGCTCGGCCAGGCGCTGGCCGAGCGCTGGCCCGACCGCGAGGCGGAGGCCCTGGCCGCGTTGGCGCGCGTGCACCTGCCGCTGGCGCAGCTGCCACCCGCCGGCCGCTGGAATGAATTCCGCAGCGCACCGCTGGGCGTGCTGACCGACTGGCTGCGCCAGCCTCTGGACGGGTCGGCCACGCTGGACGCGCTGATCCTGCGTTATCTCGCGGCCTTCGGTCCTGCCAGCACGAGGGACGCGCAGGTCTGGTCTGGCCTCACCGGCCTGTCCCCGGAGTTCGACCGCCTGCGCCCGAAGCTGAAGACCTTCCGCGACGAGCAAGGCCGCGAACTCTTCGACCTGCCCCGCGCGCCGCGGCCCGCGCCCGACACCCCCGCGCCGCTGCGCTTCCTGCCCGAGTGGGACAACCTGCTGCTGTCGCACGACGACCGCAGCCGCGTGATGGCCGCGGCCCACAAGCCCCTGGTCTTCAGCAACAACGGGATCATCCGCGCGACGGTGCTGCTGGACGGCTTCGTGCACGCCACCTGGCGCGTCGAGTCCAGCGCCAGCCACGCCGTGCTGCGGGTGCGGCCGCTGGCCACCGGTTTCTCGCGCGCGCAGCAGCGCGAGCTGGCCGAGGAAGGACGGCGCCTGCTGGGCTTCGTGGCGCCGGACTGCCGGGCCGAAGTCAGCCTGCACCGCGACTGACGGGGCCCGGCCGGCGGCGCCTGGCGAGGCGGTGACGAGGCCGGACAGCGCCCGAAACCGCTGGATTTCACATCGCGGTACCGGCCGATGTTCCTGCGGCCTTCGCGCCGCCAAACCGGCACAAATCCGCCGCGCGGATTTCTACATTGCCGGTCCCGGCGCGGGTTTCCCCGTGCCCGCCGGCCGGTTCACAACACTCAGGAGATCGAAGGTGTCCTTGCATTCCCTGTTCGCGCGCAGTGCCTGCGCGCTCGTCCTGGCGCTGTCTTCGGCGCTGGCCCTGGCCCAGGCCCCCGCCAAACCGCGCGTCGTCGTGCTGGCCACCGGCGGCACCATCGCCGGCGCTGGTGCCAGCGTCGTCAACAGCGCCACCTACCAGGCCGCGAAGGTGCCGGTGGACAAGCTGATCGCGGGCGTGCCCGAGCTGGCCGACGTGGCCCAGGTGCGCGGCGAGCAGGTGTTCCAGATCGCCA
>CBIHPZ010000177.1:0-7130 GCA_966211865.1 uncultured Aquabacterium sp. | reverse complement strand
CGCACCTTCGGGTCGTTGAGCAGCGCCTTGGCGTCGCCGTTCATCGTGACCTCGCCCGACTCCATCACGTAGCCGCGGTTGGCCAGCTGCAGCGCGCGGCTGGCGTTCTGCTCCACCAGCACGACGGTGGTGCCGCGGCTGTGGATGTCGTTCACCACCTCGAAGATCTTGTCGACCATGATCGGCGACAGGCCCATCGACGGCTCGTCCAGCAGCAGGACCTTGGGGCGCGCCATCAGCGCACGGCCCATGGCGAGCATCTGCTGCTCGCCGCCGGACATGGTGCCGGCCAGCTGGTTCGCACGCTCCTTCAGGCGCGGGAAGATGGCGAAGACCTTGTCGATGTCCGCCTGGATCTCGCCGTCGTTGCGGGTGTACGCCCCCATCTGCAGGTTCTCGACGATGGTCATGCGGGTGAAGGTGCCGCGTCCTTCCGGCACCATCACCAGGCCTTCCTTCACCAGGTCCCAGGCGCCGCGGCCGGCGATGTTGCGGCCCATGAACTCGATGGTGCCGGCGGCATAGGGTTGCGTGCCGGTCACCGCCTTCATGGTGGTGGTCTTCCCGGCGCCGTTGGCGCCGATCAGGCTCACCAGCTCGCCCTGGCGCACCTCGAAGCTGACGCCCTTGACGGCCTGGATGCCGCCATAAGCCACCTTCAGGCCGCTGACCTTCAGCAGAACGTTGTCGTTGTTTGCCATGTGCTGTCTCGGCTGCGTCGGTCAGTGGGTCTTGTGGCCGGCGCCGAGGTAGGCCTCGATCACCTTCTCGTTGCGCTGCACTTCAGCGGGCGTGCCTTCGGCGATCTGCTTGCCGTAGTCGAGCACGGTCACCCGGTCGCACAGGCCCATCACCAGCTTCACGTCGTGCTCGATCATCAGGATGGTGCGGCCGTCCTTGCGGATGCGGTCGATCAGCTCGCGCAGCACGACCTTCTCGGTCGCGTTCATGCCGGCGGCCGGCTCGTCCAGCGCGATCAGCTTGGGGTCGGTGGCCAGGGCGCGGGCGATCTCCAGGCGGCGCTGGTCGCCGTAGCTGAGCGTGCGTGCCTTGTATTCGGCATAACGCCCAATGCCCACGTAATCGAGCAGCTCCTGCGCGCGCTTGGCGATGGCCTCTTCCTCGGCCTTGAAGCCGGGCGTGCGGAACACCGCGCCGATCAGGCCGGAGTGCGAACGCACGTGGCGGCCGACCATCACGTTCTCCAGCGCCGTCATCTCGGCGAAGAGGCGGATGTTCTGGAACGTGCGCGCGATGCCGGCCTTGGCCACCTCGTGCACCGCGGTCGGCTCGTAGGACGCGCCGCCGAGCTCGAAGCTGCCGGAGTCCGGCGTGTACAGGCCGGTGATGACGTTGAAGAAGGTGGTCTTGCCGGCGCCGTTCGGGCCGATCAGGCCGTAGACCTGGCCCGGCAGGATGGTGATGCCGACATCGGACAAGGCCTGCAAGCCGCCGAAGCGCTTGCTGACGTTGGCCACCTTGAGTACGGATTGGCTCATCGGAGGGTCGTCCTCAGCGGATGGTTCAGCGGGTGGGAGCCGGCGCAGCCTTGCCGTGCTCGGGCGAGGGCCACAGGCCGCGCGGGCGCAGCAGCATGATCACGATCATGGCCAGGGCGATCAGCAGCTGGCGCAGGATGGCGGCGTCGAGGCGGCCGTCGGTCAGGCGCTGCAGGTCGAGCTCGCCGGCCACCCAGCGCAGCGCTTCGGGCAGGGCCGCGAGCAGCACTGCACCCAGCACCACGCCCGGGATGTGGCCGATGCCGCCCAGCACCACCATCGCGACGATCATCACCGACTCCTGCAGCGAGAAGGACTCGGGCGACACGAAGCCCTGGAAGGTGGCGAACATCACGCCCGAGATGCCGCCGAAGGTGGCACCCATGCCGAAGGCGAGCAGCTTCAGGTTGCGGGTGTTCAGGCCCATGGCCTTGGCGGCGATCTCGTCCTCGCGGATGGCCATCCAGGCGCGGCCGATGCGCGAACGCTCGAGGCGATAACAGATGATGACGCTGGCGATGACCAGGGCCAGGAACAGGTAGTAGTACTTGGTGACGCCCGAGATGTCGTAGCCGAACAGCTCGCCGGTCTTCGCGAAGTTGATGCCGAAGAAGTTCGGGGGATCGATCTGCTGGATGCCCTTGGGACCGTTCGTGATGTTGATCGGGCGGTCCAGGTTGTTCATGAACACGCGGATGATTTCACCGAAGCCCAGCGTCACGATGGCCAGGTAGTCGCCGCGCAGTTTGAGCGTTGGCGCCCCCAGCAGCATGCCGGCGGCACCGGCCAGCAGCGCGCCGATCGGGATCACCAGCCACACCGAGGTGTGCAGGCCCTTCGGGAACATGGCCTGGATGGCGGGGAAGGTCTCCACCAGGTGCGGCGAGGCGAGCAGGCCGAACATGTAGGCGCCGACCGCGTAGAACGCCACATAGCCCAGGTCGAGCAGGCCGGCGTAGCCGACGACGATGTTCAGGCCCAGGGCCAGCAGCACGTACAGCAGTGCGAAGTCGATCATCCGCACCCAGAAGTTGCCGGCGGCCTGGGCCACCAGCGGCAGCACCAGCAGCGCAACGGCCGCCAGCAGGAAGACAACGAGCTTGTTCTTCATGTGAAGTGGTTCCTGGTGGCGTCAGGCGCGGTCGGCCACGCGCTCGCCCATGATCCCTTGCGGGCGCACGGTGAGGACGAGGATGAGCACGATGAAGGCGAAGATGTCCTGGTACTGGCTGCCGAGCACACCGCCCGTCAGCGTGCCGATGTAGCCGGCGCCCAGCGATTCGATGAGGCCCAGCAGCACGCCGCCGACCACCGCACCGGCCAGGTTGCCGATGCCGCCGAACACCGCCGCGGTGAAGGCCTTGAGGCCGGGCAGGAAGCCCATGGTGTGCTGCACCGAGCCGTAGTTGGCCGCGTACATCACGCCGGCCAGTGCGGCCAGCGCGGCACCGATGATGAAGGTGGCGGAGATGACCATGTCAGGCCGCACGCCCATCAGCGCTGCGACGCGCGGGTTCTCGGCCGTGGCGCGCATGGCGCGGCCCAGCTTGGTCTGGTTCACCAGGTACATCAGCCCGGCCAGCGTGGCGACCGTGAGGCCCAGGATCAGCAGCTGCGTGGTGTTGATCACAGCGCCGCCGACGAAGAAGGGCTCGGAGGGCAGCAGGATCGGGTAGGGCTTGGTGCTCGGCTGCCAGATCATCATGGCAACGGTCTGCAGCAACAGGCTCATGCCCATGGCGGTGATCAGCGGCGCCAGGCGCGGCGCATTGCGCAGCGGGCGGTAGGCGATCTTCTCGATCGAGAAGTTCAGTGCGGAGCAAATGACGATCGCGGCGATCAGCGAGATCAGCAGCAGCAACCAGCCCGGCAAGCCGGAGCCTTGCAGCGCCATCACCACCATCCAGCTGGAATAGGCCCCCACCATCAGCACTTCGCCGTGGGCGAAGTTGATGAGGTTGATGATCCCGTAGACCATCGTGTAGCCCAGTGCCACGAGCGCATACATGCTGCCCAGCACCAGACCGTTGATGATCTGCTGCAAGAGTATTTCCATCAGTGGGTCTCCGTGTGCCGCACCGGGAAGTCGGCGGGCAGTCCTTCTCGGGGTTAGCAAGAAGCCCACCGTTTTTCTCGTGTCGGGCAGCTCCAAGCTGGGCGGAATTGTAGGCAGGGGGTCCCCGGACAAACGGGGGGAGATTCCCGCTGTCGGAGCGAACAATCCGCGGAACTGCCGGCGAATTACCGTGGGTTCTTCGCTTCGTCGTTTCTGCGCCGAAGATCTGACAGTCGCTCGCCGATGCGCTGTTCCAGCCCGCGGGGCGCCGGCTCATAGAAGGGCGGCGGTGCCACGCCTTCTGGAAGGTAGGACTCGCCGGCCGCGAAGCCGTCGGCCTCGTCGTGCGCATAGCGGTAGTCGCGGCCGTAGCCCAGGCCCTTCATGAGCTTGGTCGGTGCATTGCGCAGGTGCAGCGGCACCGGCCGCGTGCCATCGGCCTTGACGAAGGCACGTGCCGCGTTCCAGGCCTTGTAGACCGCATTCGACTTCGGCGCGACGGCCAGGTACACCACCGCCTGCGCCAGCGCCAGTTCACCTTCGGGCGAGCCCAGGCGCTCATACACCGCGGCCGCCTGCAGCGCCAGTTCCTGGCCACGCGGGTCGGCCAGGCCGATGTCTTCGCTGGCCATGCGGATCACGCGCCGCGCGACGTACCGCGGGTCGACGCCACCATCGAGCATGCGCGCAAGCCAATACAGCGCCGCATCGGGATCGGACCCGCGCACGGATTTGTGCAGCGCGGAAATCGCGTCGTAGAACTGGTCGCCGCCCTTGTCGTAGCGGCGCAGCATTTCGCCCAGCGCCTGCTCGAGCAAGGCTTCGTCGATCGGTTCCTGCCGCGCGGGGCCGGCCAGGTGCACCAGGCTTTCATAGGCGTTGAGCAAACGGCGCGCATCGCCGTCGGCGTAGCCGATCAGCCGGTCGCGCGCCGCATCGGTCATGGCCGGCGCCTGCAGCGCGCCGCGGCCGCGCTCGATCAACAGCGCCAGTTCATCCGGCTCCAGCGGCTTCAGCACGTGCACCGTCGCCCGTGACAGCAACGCTGAATTCACTTCGAAAGACGGGTTCTCGGTCGTCGCGCCGATGAAGGTGAAGAGGCCTGACTCGACGTGCGGCAGGAAGGCGTCCTGCTGCGCCTTGTTGAAGCGGTGCACCTCGTCGACGAAGACGATGGTGTGCCGCCCCTGCTGGCGCTGCAGCTTCGCCTGGTCCACCGCCTCGCGGATGTCCTTGACGCCCGACAGCACCGCCGACAGCACGATGAAGTGCGCGTTCGCCGCCCCGGCCACCAGCCGCGCCAGCGTCGTCTTGCCGACCCCCGGGGGGCCCCACAGGATGATCGACGGCAGGCGGCCCGTCTCGAAGGCCACGCGCAACGGCTTGCCCGGACCCAGCAGGTGGGCCTGGCCGATCACCTCGTCCAGCGTGCGCGGCCGCAAGCGCTCGGCCAGCGGCGCATCGGCGGCAGGCGCCGGCAGCGCCTGTGGCGCCGCGGCGGCACCTGGCTCATCGCCGCCGAACAGGGACTCCTGGGAAGACATGCGAACCATTGTGGCAGCGCCCCTCGCAGGGTCGCCCGGCAACGGACAAGCCCGAAAAGCACCTCGCCGCCCGGGTTGTTCGCCGGATTCCACCGGTCGGGCGCGTCCGACACTTCCGGTCCAGCAGTCTCCAACCACACGAGGACTTCCCCCATGAGCACTTCCGCAGCCGTCGACTCCCCCGTGACCGCCGCCTCCGTACTCGCCGGCGCAGGCCCCCAGGGCACACCGAGGGAAGTGCTGTCGTTCAAGCTCGGCGCCGAGGAATACGGCATCGACATCCTGAAAGTGCAGGAGATCCGCGGCTACGAGCAGCCCACGCGCATCGCCAACACACCCAGCTTCATGAAGGGCGTGGTCAACCTGCGCGGCGTGATCGTGCCCATCGTCGACATGCGCGTGCGCTTCGCGCTCGACGACGTGAAGTACGACGCCTTCACCGTCGTCATCATCCTGAACGTGATCGGCCGCACCATCGGCATCGTCGTCGATTCGGTCAGCGACGTGCTGGAACTGCGCAGCGACCAGATCAAGTCCGCGCCGGAATTCAATGGCCAGATCGACTCGGCCTACATCACGGGCCTCGGCACCGTGAAGACCGGCGACACCGAGCGCATGCTGATCCTGATGGACATCGAGCAGATGCTCAGCAGCGCCGAGATGGGGCTGATGGACGTGGTCGACGTTCACTGACCCGCCCCCCCGGGGGCTTCGCGCAACCGCGACGACGGGCCGGCCGCATCACGGCCCGAGCGCAGCTACTGCTGGATGACGTCGGCGCCCTTGGGCACGACGAACTGGAAGCGCTCGTCCGCGATCTTCACGTTCGAGGCCACGTCCTTGAACTGCAGCATCGAACGCTGGCCGAAGGTGTCGACGATCTCCATGGCCGCCAGCGTCTTGCCGCGAAAGCCCACGCGCAGCGACTGCACCGTGTTGCCTTCCGTCTGGCGCGGCTTGGCCTGCACCCATTCCAGGCCATCGGCGGCCGGCTGGGCGGAGAGTTCGAACTCCTTCTCGATCGAGCCGCCGGACAAGAGCGCCACCGGCGTGGCCCCCAAGGCCTGCGACACCGGCCGCACCGACACCTGGTTCAGGTCCGGATCGTGCAACCACACCTTCTTGCCGTCGGAGACGATCAGCTGCTCGAAAGGCTTGGTGTAGGCGAAGCGGAAGCGGTCGGGCCGGGCGAATTCGAACTGGCCGCTGGAGGTCTTCTTCTTGGCGCCGTCGGGCGAGGTCACGGTTTGCGTGAACTCCGCCTTGCCGCTGTTGGTGTCGCGCGAGAACGCGCGCAGCGTGTCCACCGCATCGGCCCGCGCCGCACCAAGCGCCAGCAGGCAGGCGGCCCCGATCAAACCCGACTTCAAGACATTCATTCTTCGCGCCGCGGGACCAGCAGGTCGCGGTTGCCGTTGGTTGCCATGGCCGATACGAGGCCGGACTTTTCCATTTGTTCCAGCAGCCGCGCCGCCCGGTTGTAACCGATGCGCAGGTGGCGCTGCACCAGCGAAATGGACGCCTTCTTGTTCTGCAGCACGATGGCCACGGCCTGGTCGTACATCGGGTCGGCTTCGCCGTCGCCGCCGCCTCCTCCACCGCCGGGCGCACCCTCAAGGTCGCCGTCCAGCGTGCCGCCTTCCAGGATGCCTTCGATGTAGTTCGGCTCGCCCTGCGACTTCAGGTACTCGACCACGCGGTGCACTTCGTCGTCCGAGACGAAAGCGCCGTGCACCCGCACCGGAATTCCACCACCCGGCGTGAGGTACAGCATGTCGCCCTGCCCCAGCAGCGCCTCGGCGCCCATCTGGTCGAGGATGGTGCGCGAGTCGATCTTGCTGGACACCTGGAAGGACAGGCGCGTCGGGATGTTGGCCTTGATCAGGCCGGTGATCACGTCCACGCTGGGCCGCTGCGTGGCCAGCACCAGGTGGATGCCGGCCGCCCGCGCCTTCTGCGCCAGGCGGGCGATCAGCTCCTCGATCTTCTTGCCGACCACCATCATCAGGTCGGCCAGCTCGTCGATCACGA
>CBIHPZ010000176.1:0-7131 GCA_966211865.1 uncultured Aquabacterium sp. | reverse complement strand
GCTGTTCAAGCTGCCCAACGTGAAGGACATCCACACCAGCTTCTCGCTGGGCGAGGTGAAGTCGGTGTCGGCGCTGCCGCTGGCGCATCTGAAGCCGCCCGCCCGATGACGCCGGCCCTGCCGTGGCGCCACGCGCTGCTGGCCTTGGCGGTGGTGGCCGTGTGGGGCACCAACTTCCCCATCATCCGCATCGCGCTCGATGGCATGCCGCCGCTCACCCTGGCCACGCTGCGCTTCGTCTTCGCGCTGCTGCCGGCCGCGTTCGTCCTGCCGCGGCCGCAGGTGCCCTGGCGCGACTTGGGCGCGTACGGCGTGCTGATCGGCGCCGGCCAGTTCGGGCTGCTCTTCGTCGCGATGCAGGGGCGGATCTCGCCGGGGCTGGCGTCGCTGGTGGTGCAGACGCAGGTGTTCTTCACGATCGGCCTGGCGATGCTCGCCGCGCGCGGCAGCGGGCACGTGGAGCGGCCACGGCCGCACCAGGTCGTGGCGCTGGGGCTGGCAGCGGCCGGGCTGCTGGTGATAGCGCTCAATGTGGACGGCCACACGACGCCGCTGGGCATCGCCATGGTGCTGGGCGCGGCCTTCAGCTGGGCCGCGGGCAACATCGTCAGCCGCCGCGCCGGCCGCGTGAACATGCTGGCCTACGTGGTGTGGGCCAGCCTCTTCTCGGTGCCGCCGCTGCTGCTGCTGGCGCTGCTGCTCGAAGGGCCGGCGCGCATGCTGCACGGCGTTCAGCACGCCGGCGCCGCCACCTGGGCCGCGGTGCTGTGGCAATCGGTCGGCAACACGCTGTTCGGCTACGCCGCCTGGGGCTGGCTGCTGCTGCGCCACCCGGCGGCCACGGTGGTGCCCTGGGCACTGCTGGTGCCGGTGTTCGGCATGGCCACCTCGGCGTGGTGGCTGGGCGAGCCGCTGCCCGGGTGGAAGCTGGCGGCGGCGGGCCTGGTGGTGGCCGGGCTGGCGCTGAACCTGTGGTGGCCGGCACTGCGGGCTGCGTGGAAACCCTGAGGCTTGGCACAATCCGGCCCCCAAAAAGGGGAAGGGTTCCGGGTCATGCGTGAGTCGTCCATCAGCCTGCGGCGGCCGGCTCTGCACACAGGCGCAGCCGGCCTGCTGTTGACCACCGCCTGCGTGCTGATCGTCGTGGCGGGCGGCGCGTGGTTGCTGTTCCACGCGCTCGGGCTGGCGGTCGACCTGCCGACCATGCACCTCGACGGCGCCTTCCAGACCGCCAGCGGCCTGTACCGCCTCAAGGACGGCCAATGGCCCGGCCGCGACTTCATGCCTTACCTGGGCGTCGGGCCCTTGCTGGCCTTGATGCCGTTCTTCCTGGCGGGCGGCGGAGACCTGGCGGCCAGCGTGGCCGCCGCGCACCTGCTCACGCAGTCGTGCGCGGTCCTGGCGGTCGCGGTGCTGTGGCACCTGGTGTTTGCGCCGCGGCGGGCCATCGCCTCGCTGGCCGCGGCGGTGGTACTGGTGGTCGGCGGGCAGGTGCTGCCGCCCCTGCTGGGCGCCGGCATTCCTGCGTGGTTCGACTTTGCGCTGCGCCCCGGCAATTCACTGCGGCCGGTGCGGTCGGCCCTGCCCTACCTGCTGGCGCTCGGTGTGCTGGCGGCGAGCCCGCTGCAGGGCCCGCGCTGGGCGCGCTGGCAACCCGCCGCCTGGGGCGCCCTGGCCGGGGCCTGCGTGCTGTGGTCGAACGACTACGCGTACACCACCGGGCTCTTGTTTTGCGTGATGGCGGCCATGGCCGGCTGGCGCGGCGGGAAGCGGAGCCGCCGTGCCCTGGTCTTCGCGCTGGCCGCGGCCGGCATGGCCGCCGCCGCGATGCTGGTGGCCACCGCGGGTCACCCGTTGGCGCTGCTGCGCTACAACTTCGTGGACGTGGCGGGCGACCAGTGGTGGATCTTCGCGCCGTACGACGCGGAAGCGCGTGTCTTCGGCTGGGCCGACCTGCCGCGCGTGCTGCTGTACGACACCCGCTTTGCCCTGGCGGTCCTGGCCCTGGTGGCGGCCTGGGCGGGCATTCGCCGCTCGGCGCGCGCGGGCTTGCTGGCCTTCACGGGCGTGGCGCTCTTCGCCGGCGGTGCAGCCGCCACGGTGGGCGGGTTCTTTTCGTTCTATTTCGGCGCCTTCCGCTTCTGGGGCGGGATGGTGGCGCTGCTGCTGGTCCTGCGCGCGCTGTGGTGGGGCGGTCAGGTGCTGGCGGCCCGCCGTGGCGCCACCGACCGGGGCGCCCCGGCGGGCCTGGGAGACCCGACCGGCCTGGCGGCCCTGGTGCCGGGCGCGGCCGTGCTGGCGATCGCGGCGGGAACGCTGGCGATCGCCGCCCTGGAGCAGTCGAACCTGCGCGCCAAGGCATCCGAAGCGGCGCGCGACCCCGGCCGATTCTTCGTGCCGGAACTCGGCGGCTACCTGCCGGTGGCCTGGCGCGAGGCGGTGGCCCACGCGCGCCAGCACCCCGACGCGGTGCTGATCGAGGAGTACTGGGGCCTGTGGAGCGCGCTGCGCGGTGGCCGCTCACCTTGGGCGGTAGACGCGGTGATCCACGCCCTGGGCGGCATGCGGGCGCAGGCGGAATCGGCGCTGCAGCGGGCCGACATCATCACCTCCACGCGCCGCAGCTACTCGCCCGATTGGCAGCCTTGGAACCTGGGCCAGAACCCGTGGTTCTACCGCGAGCTGCTGGCGCACTGGGAGCCCGAGAGCCTGACGCCCACCACCATCGTCTGGCGCCGCCGTGCCGCGCCGGCACCGTCCCCCGAGCCGGTGCCCTGCAGCTTTCACGGCGGCCGATGGCCGCACCTGGTGTTGAACGCGCCGGCCGCGGGCCTGCACGAGCTCGACCTGCGCTTCCAGCTGGGCGGCCGCGGGCGGGTGCTGCTGCTGCTGCGCAACGGGCTGTCGCCCATCGTCGGCGGCTGGGCGTCCATCGACCCGCGCCAGGGCGAAGCGCGCCTGCCGCTGGGCGTGGCCGGGCGCGGCAGCGTCACCGTGCCAGTGCGGGTGCTGGGGCGGCCCAGTACCGCGCTGCAATCGATGGCCTGCAGCGCCCGGCGCCTGGCCCCGCCACCGGCCGAGGTGTGGCTGCCGCAGGCCCCGGTGCAGGACCCCATCTACCGCACCGACGCAGACTGGGACCGCGGCATCTCGCGCCACTGGGCGGGCTTCCTGGTCGCGAACGGGCCGCTGGAACAGCTGCGCTACCAGCCGGGGCGCATCGTGCGGCTTCCCTCCGGCGACGAGCGGCGCATCCTGCGGGCCGAGGCGCAAGGCGAGGTGCTGCACGTGCACGTGGACGGCGAGCCCTGGCGGTCGAGCGACTCCGGTTCGCCCGAGGACTTCTGGGTGCTGGACGCCGACCAGGGCTGAGAGGCGCTGAGCCGTCCGGCTTTCAGCTTTCAGCCCGGCCGCGTCACCGCGGCCACAGTGCCCAGACCTTCACCGGCTGCTTCATGCGCCCGGCCTGCTGCTCGGCCGCTTCACCGGTGCCCCAGAAGTAGTCGACCCGCACCGCGCCGGTGATGGCGCCGCCGGTGTCCTGCGCCATCACCAGCCGGCGCAGCGGCGTGGCCGAGAGCGGCTCGGTCGTGTCCAGCCACAGCGGCGTGCCGTACGGCACGGCGGTGACGTCGACCGCGACCGAACGGCCTGCCGTCAGCGGAACGCCCTGGCCGCCACGGGGGCCGGCGGTTCCTTGACCGGGTTGGCCGCTCACTTCATCAGCCAGCACCTCTTCGCGGAAGAAGACCACCCGCGGGTTGCTCCACAGCATCTCGTTCAGCCGCTGCGGGCCCGCGCGCTCGCCCCAGCTGCGGATGGCGGGCCAGGAGGCGGCGTCGGCGCGCAGCTCGCCCTGCTCGATCAGCCAGCGGCCCACCGAGCGGTAGGGCTGGTCGTTGTGGGCTGCGTAGGCCACGCGCACGGTGCGCTGGCTGCCGTCGGCTTCCGTCACGCGCAGCCGGCCCGAGCCCTGGATCTGCAGGATCAGCACGTCCAGCGGGCTGGGGACGTAGGCGATCTCCTGCCCGCGCAGGCTCTGCTTGGCGGCGGGCAGCGTGTCCAGCTGCTGGCGCGTCCAGTAGGGCTTGCGCTCGCCCAGGTCGGCCGGCGGGCGGTGCAGCGGCACCGTGAAGCCGGGCCGCGGGCGGCGGCTGGCCATGATCAGCGGCTCGAAGTAGCCGGTGGCCAGGCCCACCGGGTTGCCGTCGGCCGCGTTCTCCAGGCGATAGGGCTTCAGCTCCTGCTGCAGGAAGTCGCGCGCGAAGCCGTCGTCCGCCGGCGTGAAGCGGGCCGCGCGCTGGCACAGGGCGACCCAGGGCGCGGCCGGCTTGGCGCAGCCGGCGAGCAGCGCGGGCCACAGCTCGGCCGTGCGGTCGCTGTCCCAGCCGGGCAGGTCGGACCACGGCACCGGCACCCAGCGGGCCGGGCCGCGCTGCAGCGTGCCGGGCGGGGCGTCGTCCGGCGCCGAGGGGCGGGGTGCGGTCGGGGGCGAAGGCGGCGTACCCGGCACCGTCGGCCGCGCGTCGTCCACCGGCGCCGGTGCCTGGCCGGAAGGCGGCGAGGCGCAGGCCGCCAGCAAACTTATGATGGCCGCCGCTGCGCAGCGGGCTCGTGCATTCATGTGGGTGATTCTGTTGGAGGCGCTGGGCGCCTTGTTGATCCTGGTCTTCATCGTCTGGTGGACGATGTTCAGCGGCCGCCGCCGCGGTGAGCGCCATGACGACGAGTGAGCGCGCTCATTCCGGCAGGAAGAAGCTGCGCGGCCGCTGCCGCAGGCGCCGCCGGATGGCCGCGTAAATCAGGCGTTGTTCCGACAGCGTGATGCCGCGCGAGCGCAGCGCCACCCGCAGCGCCAGCCAGAAGCTGACCGTGAGGTTGAAGAAGCCGATCAGCGGCAGCGACGCGGCGCACCACCAGAAGGCCGGTTCGCGCAGCAGGTCCAGCCCCAGCGTGCTGACCGACGCGGCGAGCTGGCCGGTGGCCAGGGTCACGTGGCGCACGTCCAGCCCCAGGCCCAGGAAGGCCATCAACGCCGGCACCAGGCCCAGCATCAGCCCCAGCGAGGCATTGGCGGCCAGGCCCGAGATGTTGCGCCGCCACCAGTCGGCCCAGCGCGCCGAGCGCGCGGCGCCGAAGCGCCCGACCATGGCCGGGTGGTGCGCCAGCGCACTGTCGAGGCGGTGGAAGACGAACCAGTTCTCGACCCAGCCGGCGATCAGGCTGCTGGCGAAGAGCAGGATGCCGGTGAACGCGGCGAACAAGACGGTGGGCCCCAGCACGTTCAGCGACTTCAGCACGTAGCGGGCGTCGTGCTCGCTGACCAGCGGGCGGCCGAAGACAGCCCAAGCCAGCCCCTGCACCGCCAGCACCACCGGGACCACCATCGCCAGGTTGCCGACGATGCCGGCGATCTGCGACCGCACCAGGTGCGCCACCTCGTCGACGAAGCCCTCGATGGCGGGCTCGTCGCGCGCGGCGGCGAGCTTCTCGGCCATCGCCGGCGCCGTCATCGCCGGCTGCTTGGTGGCCACCGTCCAGTGCAGCAGGTGGATGGCGACGAAGCACAGCGCGTAGTTCATGCCGGCCGCAAAGCCGTTCCAGAACGGCGCCATTCCCAGTGCCAGCAGCGCGAACTTCAGGAACACCGTGCCGCCGATCATCGCGCCGCCGCCGCAGGCCTTGGCGAGCATCGAGCGGTACTCGGCCCGGGTGCGGGTGATGTAGTGCTCGCCCGTCTCGGCATGGCGTTCGGCCACCTTGCGCGCCAGCAGCGAGTACTGCCGCGCCAGCAGCGCGCGCAGGCTGCGCCGCTCGCGCGACAGCGCCACCAGGTCCGCCAGCAGCGCCTGCAGCTCGCGCTGCGGCGTGTCCGACAGCACCACGCCTAACACGCATTCGAGCCGGCGGATGCGCGCGATCAGCTGTTCCAGCTCGAACACGATGTGCACCGAGATGCCGTGTTCCTCCAGGTGCGCGGTGACGCTGTCGGCCGCCTGGTGGCAGCGTTCCAGCAGCGCCAGCAGGAAGGTGGACTGGCGGCGGATGGCCGCGGCCTCGCCGGCGTGCAGCGCGTCTTCCAGCGCTTCACTCGCGCGCACCAGCTGGCCGAAAGGCTTGTCGACCAGCAGCTCGGGGCTCATGCGCCGGCGCAGCGGCGGCGCGAAGGCGGCGGCGCGGATCTCGGTGACCAGCCAGGTCATCGCCTGCAGCAGCGGCGTGCGCCAGCCGGTGGCCAGGTCTTCGGACGTTGGGGATTCGCCGTCTTCCGTGCGCGCGGCGGCGAAGAGGGCGGCCAGGCGCGCCAGCGTGGTCTCGTCGATGGCGCGCAGCCAGGCGGCGTCGCCGTCGTCGGTGAAGAGCAGGCGGAAGAGGGTGGCGGGGTCGTCGGTGTCCGGCGTGGCGGGCAGGAAGCGCAGGCGCAGGCGTTCGGCGACCTCGCCCCACAGGTTGCGCTGGGTGGTGAACCCGTAATCCGCAAAAAGAGCGGCCAGCTCGGTCTCGCGCCACAGCCGGCCCAGCAGCGCGACGATGCGGGCGCGCGGCTCGTCGTGGCGTTCCAGCACGTTCAGCAGGTGGCGCAGGCGCAGCACGGGCCGCGGCGTTTCGCCGGGCTCGCGTTCGTCCTCGCCGTGGCGCAGCCATTCCACCAGGCGCACCAGCCACAGGTGGCGATCGGGGCGGGGGGCCTTGTGATCGGCAGCGTTGAGCAGCGCCGTCAGGTCCCAGGCGGCGGTCGTCATCGGGCCGGGTGCGTCAATGCAGGGCGGCGGCGTCGGCCAGCGCGAATTCAGGCACCGGTGATTCGAACCAGTGCGCGTCCTCGGTGATGCAGAAGTAGGTGCCCTTCATCGTGCCCTGCGGCGTCTCGATCTGGGCCCAGCTGGTGTACTCGAATTGCTCGCCCGGCTTCAGCAGGGGCTGGTGGCCGACCACCGCCAGGCCGCGCACTTCCTGCTCGCGCCCCTGGCTGTCGACGATGCGCCAGTGACGGGCGATCAGCTGCGCGCCCACGTCGCCGGTGTTGCGGATGGTGATCGTGTAGGCGTAGCCGTAGCGGTCCTGCTCCGGGTCGGTCTGCTCGGGCAGCGGGCGCACGGCGACCGTGCAGGTGAATTCGGGGCGTGACAT
>CBIHPZ010000175.1:0-7133 GCA_966211865.1 uncultured Aquabacterium sp. | reverse complement strand
CCAGCTCGAAGTGGTAGGTCTCGCCGCGGATGATGCAGCCCAGCGCGATCAGCGCATCGCAGTGCTCGGCCAGGGCCTGCAGCGCGACCGGGATCTCCAGCGCGCCCGGCACGGTCACGTGCGTGATGTCGTCGGCCGCCACACCCAGTGCGGCCAGTTCGGCCCGGCAGGTTTCCGCCAGCTTGGCGGTGATGTCGGCGTTGAAACGGGCCTGCACGATGCCGATCACGAGGCCGTTGCCATCGAGCCGGGTTGCTTCGCCCTGGTTTGCGTTCTTCATGGTGGTTCGTTGTTGTTGTGTCAGACACCGGCGGCGATGAAGCCGGTGACCTCGAGGCCGTAGCCCGTCATGCTGGGCATGCGCCGCGGGCTGCCCAGCAGCTTCATCTTGCGTATGCCCAGGTCGCGCAGGATCTGCGCGCCGACGCCGTAGGTGCGCAGGTCCATCTGCGCGGTGCGGGCCGTGGCTTCCGCCTCGCCGCGCAGCTGCGGCAGCAGGGTGGCCACGTCGTGGCTGCAGTTCAGCAGCACGGCCACGCCGTGGCTGGATTCCTGGATGGTCTTCAGCGCGTGCGGCAGCGGCCAGGAGTGGCCGCAGGCGCCGATGTCCAGCAGGTCCATCGCGGTGAAGGGCTCGTGCACGCGCACCGGCACCTCGTCGCCTTCGGCCCACTGGCCGTGGCGCAGCGCCAGGTGCAGGCCGCCGGAGCGGTCGCGGTAGGCGGTGCAGTGGAAGCGGCCCTGGGGCGTGACCAACTCGCGCTCGCCGGCGCGCTCGATCAGGGTTTCGTTGTGACTGCGGAAGGCGATCAGGTCGGCGATGGTGCCGATCTTCAGGCCGTGCTGTTCGGCGAAGCGCTCCAGGTCCGGCAGGCGGGCCATGGTGCCGTCGTCGTTCATGATTTCGCAGATCACCGACGCCGGGCTCAGGCCCGCCATGTGGGCCAGGTCGCAGCCGGCCTCGGTGTGGCCGGCGCGCATCAGCACGCCGCCATCTTGCGCCTGCAGCGGAAAGATGTGGCCGGGCTGCACCAGGTCGGCGGCCTGCGCGTCGCGCGCGACGGCGGCCTGCACGGTGCGCGCCCGGTCGGCGGCGGAAATGCCGGTGGTGACGCCGGTGGCGGCTTCGATCGAGACGGTGAAGGCGGTGCCGTGCACCGTGCCGTTGCGCGCGGCCATCGGCTGCAGGCGCAGGCGTTCGCAGCGTTCGCGCGTCAAGGTGAGGCAGATCAGGCCACGGCCGTGCTTGGCCATGAAGTTGATCGCCTCGGGCGTCACGTGGTCGGCGGCGAGCACGAGATCACCCTCGTTCTCGCGGTCTTCCTCGTCGACGAGGATGACCATGCGGCCGGCCGCCAGCTCGGCGACCAGTTCAGGTACAGGGGAAATCGGCATCGCGGGATTGTAGGAGGGCCGCGGATTTCCCCGCGGTCCCGCCGGCGACGCGCGCACGTCAGGCCGCGGGCGGCTCCGGGAACTGCCAGTGGCCGTCGACCAGCACCTGGTGCGGCCGGAACTCGGCCTTGTAGTTCATCTTGTCGCTCTCGGCGATCCAGTAGCCCAGGTAGACGTGCGGCAGCTTCAGCTGCTTCGTCTGCTCGATCTGCCACAGGATGCTGTAGGTGCCCAGGCTGCCCTTGTACTCGGGGTCGTAGAAGGTGTAGACGGCGGAGATGCCGTCGTTCAGCACGTCGACGATCGCGACCATGCGCAGCTCGCCGGTGTCGCTGCCATCGGCCCCGGGTTCGCGGAACTCCACCAGCCGCGAGTTGACGCGGCTTTGCAGCAGGAACTGGGTGTACTGGTCGACGCTGTCGTGGTCCATGCCGCCGCCGGCATGGCGGCCGGACTGGTAGCGCAGGTAGAGCTGGTAGTGCTCGGGCACGAAGCACAGGCGCAGCACCCGCGCCTTCAGGTGGCCGTGGCGCTTCCACGCGCGGCGCTGGCTGCGGCTGGGTTCGAACGTGGCCACCGGCACGCGCAGCGGCACGCAGGCGCGGCAGCTGTCGCAATAGGGCCGGTAGGTGAACATGCCGCTGCGGCGGAAGCCGTTGGCGACCAGGCCGGAATAGGCGTCGGCGTGGATCAGGTGGCTGGGCGTGGCCACCTGCGAGCGTGCCAGCCGGTCCGGCAGGTAGCTGCAGGGGTAGGGCGCCGTCGCATAGAACTGCAGCGACGAGAGCGGTAGTTCCTTCGGGTGCGTCACGCCGGGGCGGCTCCATCCGGCGCAGCGGCGGCCTCAATGCCCAGCTGCGCCCAGTAGCGCGGATGATAGGCCCAGGCCGGGGGCGGCGGCGCCGCCAGCGCGGTGGCGAGGTGGGCTTCGAAGGCGGCGCGTGGAATTTCACGCGCGCCGAAGGACGCCAGGTGGCGGGTGTGCTGCTGGCAGTCGATCAGGCCGATGCCGTGGGCGCGGCAGAAGGCCACCAGCGCGGCCAGAGCGATCTTCGACGCGTCGGTGCGGCGGGTGAACATCGATTCGCCGTAGAACATGCGGCCGATGCCGACGCCGTAGAGCCCGCCGGCCAGTTCGCCGGCTATCCAGGTTTCCACGCTGTGGGCGCGTCCCAGGCGGTGCCACGCGGTGTAGGCCTGCAGCAGCTCGGGCACGATCCAGGTGCCGGTCTGGCCTTCGCGCGGGGCACTGGCGCAGCCGCGCATCACGGTCTCGAAGGCGCTGTCGATGCGTATCTCGCACGCCGGGTCGCGCAGGAAGCGGCGAATGGTCTTGCGCAGCGACGGCGAGAGCTTGAATTCAGCGACCGGCAGCACCATGCGCGGGTCCGGGCTCCACCACAGCACCGGCTGGCCCGCGCTGTACCAGGGGAAGGCGCCGAGGCGGTAGGCCTCTTCCAGGCGGCGCGGGGTGACGCGGCCACCGGCCGCCAGCAGGCCGGGCGCGTCGCTGTCGGGGCCGAGCGCGAAGCGCGTCGGCGGCAGCGGCGTGTGCTCGTCGATCCAATGCAGGGTCTGCTGGGCCATTGCGGGCATTGTGCGGTGGGGCGTCGGGCGTGGTGCGTGCAGTGCTGCGCGCGGTATCCGGCTGCAGATGTGCCGGCCCGGCGGTGGCGGTCAACGCGGCGACAGGCGGGCATGAACCGGCCGGGTATAAGCGTGGGCTGAACAACGAGCCTGGAGACCCTTGCGCATGAGCCTCGATTTCAAGAACCGCGTCGCGATCGTCACCGGTGCCGGCGGCGGCTTGGGCCGGCAGCATGCGCTGGCGCTGGCCGCGCGTGGGGCGAAGGTGGTGGTGAACGACTTCGGCGGCGCGCGCGATGGCTCCGGCGGCTCGTCGGCCGCCGCCGACGCGGTGGTGGCCGAGATCCGGGCGGCCGGCGGCGAGGCCATCGCCAATCCCGCCTCGGTGACCGACTTCGACGCCGTGCAGGCCATGGTTCAGCAGGCCATGGACGCCTGGGGCCGGGTGGACATCCTGGTCAACAACGCCGGCATCCTGCGCGACAAGAGCTTCGGCAAGATGACGGTCGAGGACTTCCGCATCGTCGTGGACGTGCACCTGATGGGCGCGGTGCACTGCTGCAAGGCGGTGTGGCCGGCGATGGTGGCGCAGAAGTACGGCCGCATCGTGATGACCAGCTCGTCCTCGGGCCTCTACGGCAACTTCGGCCAGGCCAATTACGGCGCGGCCAAGATGGCGCTGGTGGGCCTGATGCAGACGCTGGCGATCGAAGGCGCGAAGTACGGCATCCGGGTCAATTCACTGGCGCCCACCGCCGCCACGCGCATGACCGAGGAGCTGATGCCGGCCGAGGTGCTGGCCGCGCTGAAGCCCGAGGCGGTGGTGCCGGCGATGCTGTTCCTGGCGAGCGAAGAGGCGCCGACGCGCGCCATCGCCTGCGCCGGCGCGGGCACCTTCGAGGCGGCGCACGTCACGCTGACGCGCGGGGTGCACCTGGGGATCGGCGACGACGTACCGGAGCGCCTGGCGGCCGCCTGGGGCCAGGTCAGCGACCGGGCAGGCGAGACGGTGCCGGAGAGCGGCGCGGCGCAGGGCAGCAACGAGGTGGGGCAGGCGCTGGCGGCGCGGGGCTGATGCCGTGCCTTCGGCCGACCGGCGCGTCGGCCATGCCGTGACGGGCGATGTCCGGACGGCCGCGGCAGTCCATCGCCCATCCACTGGCCGCGTCTTTTGAAAGTCAGCGACCCAGCCCGCGAAGCGCCGTGGGATGCCCCTCGTGGTCCGCGATGTAGGCCCGGATGATGTCGTCGAAGCTCGTTTCCGGTTGCAGGCCCAGGCGCGCGGCGCGCTCGGCCGTGGCGCCGGCGGCCCAGCCGCCGACGATGCGCTGGATCACCGGGTCGGGCGCGAGGTGCACCCGCGCGCGGGCGGCGGGGCCGGCCACGCGTTCCAGGGCATCGAGCATCTCGCTGACGCGTACATTGAGTGCTGGCAAGTTCAACGCCATGCGCCCGCCCAGCTGCTCGCGGCTGGCTTCGTAGACGGCGATCAGCCCGTCCACCGTGCGTTGTGGTGACGAGACCGGGTGCGACACCGAAGGATCGACCGGCAGCACCGCTTCCTCGCCCGCCAGCGGCTCGCGGATGATGCCGCTGAAGAACGACGACGCCGCGCCGTTGGGGCGGCCCGGCCGCACGGTGACGGTCATCAGCCGCGCGGCGCGGCCGTCGATGAAGCCCTTGCGGGTGTAGTCGGCCACCAGGTGCTCGCAGATCAGCTTGTGCGTGCCGTAGGAGGTCTGCGGCGTCGGCAGGGTGTCGTCGGCGACCAGCGGCGGCAGCGGGCGCGATGGGTCGGGTCCGAAGACCGCGACCGAGCTGGAGAAGACCAGGCGCGGCGCATTGCCGGCGGCGCGCAAGGCATCCAGCAGCGCCCGCGTCGAATCGAGGTTGGAGCGCAGGCCCAGGTCGAAGTCGGCCTCGCACTCGCCGCTGACGGCGGAGGCCAGGTGGAACACGCCGTCGAAGGGCTCGGCGTGCCAGGCGGCGCACTGGTCCAGCAGCGCACCGATGCGCGCCTCGACCCTCGCGTCTGCCGCCAGGTCGGCGGGCGGCGCGGCGCGGTCGGCCAGCACCATGCGGGTGACGGGGCGGCCGCCGAGCGTGCCGCGGGCCAGCAGCGTGCGCGCGAGGCGCGCCCCGACGAAACCGGCGCCGCCGGTGATCAGCAGTTTCATGGGAACGGTCCTCGATTCGATCGGCGGCCACTCCAGCGGTGGCCCCTCAACGGGTGGCGATGGGCGCGCGGGCCTTCAAGGGCGGCGCCGGCTGGCTCAGCGAAGGCAGCTTGCGGCGTGACGCCAGCACCTGCTCGATGTCGTCGCGGGCGCCATCGATCAGCACCAGGATGGCCTTTTCGGCGCGCTGCGGCGAGCGGGCGATCACCGCGTCCAGCACCGCCCGGTGCAGCGGCAGCGAGGTGGCCGGGCCATCGGGGCGGGAGGTGGAGATCTCGAAGCTGGTGCGCAGCAGCGCGCCCAGGGCCTTGCTCATCTGCACCAGCATGCGGTTGTGGCAGGCGCGCAGCAGCCCCTGGTGGAAGCGCAGGTCGCTGGTGACGTAGTCGCCGCCCTGCTCGATGGCCGCTTTCATTCCGGTATAGGCGATCTCGATCTCGGCGATGTCCTGGGCCGTGGCACGCTCGGCCGCCAGGCGCACGGCGGCGGGTTCGACGACGCGGCGCAGCTCCTGCAGGTCGCGCAGGAACTCGCGCGACAGGCCGATCTTCGAGTGCCACACCACCACGTCCGGGTCGAACCAGTTCCAGTGCTCTTCCGGCAGCACGCGGGTGCCCACCTTGGGCCCGGTGACCACGAGCCCCTTGGCCACCAGCGACTTGATGGCCTCGCGCACCACGGTGCGGCTGACGCCCAGTTCCTCGCACAGCATCGGCTCGGGGGGGATGGAGCTGCCGGGCGGATAACGCCCGGCCACCACGGCCTCGCCCAGCCGGTCCAGCGTGTTGCCGTGGACGTTCTTGATCGGCACCCGCGTGACCACGATGGCGCTCACCCGCGAACGAAGGCGGTGACCAGGGGATCGGGGCCGACCTGGCGGCTCCAGTGGCCGTGCACGGCGGGGTCGAAGCTGGCGCCTTCGGGCAGCACGTCAGCCGAATAGAAGTGCTCGCCGGGCTTGAAGACGCGCGACGTGCCGTCCTGCAGCCCGATTTCCATCTGCCCGCCGAGGATGAAGACCCACTGCGGGTCGCCGGTGCAGTGGAACTCGCTGCGGAAGCCCACCGGGCTCAAGCGCAGCTGCAGGCCGCCGCTGGGCATCAAGGCGGACAGGCGCGCCTGCGGCTTGCCTTCGGTGAGGGGGATCTGCTCTTCGCGGAAGCGGGCGCGGCCGTCCGTGTCGGTGAACAGCAAGACCTGGGTGAAGCTGGGATCCAAGACAGTCGACTCCTGTTAAAGCGTGGCGGTCACGCCGCCGTCGACGTAGAGGATATGGCCGTTCACGAACGCGGCCGCGTCACTGGCGAGGAAGACGGCCGCGGGCGCCAATTCCTGCACCTCGCCCCAGCGGCGGCTGGGGGTGCGGTTGGTGAGCCAGGCGCTGAAGGCCTCGTCGGCCACCAGTGCCTGCGTCAGCTCGGTCTTGAAGTAGCCGGGGCCCAGGCCGTTCACGGTGATGCCGTGCGGCCCCAGGTCGATGGCCATGCCCTTGGTCAGCATCTTCACCGCGCCCTTGGTCGCGGCGTAGGGCGCGATGTTGGGCCGGCCCAGTTCGCTCTGCACCGAGCAGATGTTGATGATGCGGCCGCGCTGGCGCGGAATCATGCGGCGGGCCACCGCCTGGCCGACATGGAACAGGCTGTCGACATTGGTGCGCATCAGCGTGTCCCAGTCGGCGGCGGGAAACTCGGCGAACGGCGCACGCCGCTGCAATCCGGCGTTATTGACCAGGATGTCGATCGGGCCGATGGTGGATTCGATCGCCTCGACCGCGGCATCGACGGCCGCACGGTCGGTGACGTCGAAGCCGTGCGCCACGGCGGCCAGCCCTTCTTCCTGCAAGAGGCGGGCGGCGGCAGCCAGGCGGGTGGCGTCGCGGCCGTTCAGCACCACGCGCGCGCCGGCCTGCGCCAAGCCACGCGCCAGCGCCAGGCCGATGCCCGCGGACGAACCGGTGACCAGCGCCAGGCGCCC
>CBIHPZ010000174.1:0-7149 GCA_966211865.1 uncultured Aquabacterium sp. | reverse complement strand
GGCGCTTGGCGCTTGGCGCTTGGCGCTTGGCGCTTGGCGCTTGGCGCCCAGTCCCGCGCCTGGCGCCTGGCCGCTTCATTGGAGCGTTAGCGCTTCAGCTGGCGACAGTGAAGCGCGCGCGGTGGTGCTTCGGCGCTTCCAGCTCGTCGACGATCGCCACCGCCAGGTCGGCCACCGTGATGCCCGCGGGCTGCTCGCCGTCCATCAGCAGGTTCTCGCTACCCACGCGGTAGGCGCCGCTGCGCGGGCCCGGCTTCAGGAAGGCGGGCGGTGACAGCATCACCCAGTCCAGCGCGGTTTCGCCGCGCAGCTCGGTCAGCAGGTCGCGCGCAGCCTGGGCGCCCGGCACGATGTTGGGTGGCACGTGGTCGGTGAAGCTGGGCGTGTCCACCAGCTGCACGCCGGGCGCCACGTACAGGCTGCCGGCGCCGCCGACGACCAGCACGCGCTGCAGTCCCGCGCGCTTGGCGCCGGCCAGGATGGCGCGGCTGCCGCGCTGGAACTGGGCGTACAGGTCGGGGTGGTCCCAGCCGGGGTTGAAGGCGCTGACCAGCGCGTCCTGGCCTTCGATGGCCTGCGCCACCTGGGCACTGTCCTGCACGTCGGCGGCGACGACGCTCAGGCCCTCGCGCGGGGCCAGCTTGGCCGGGTTGCGGGCCAGCGCGGTGACCTGGTGGCCACGCTGCAGCAGCTCTTCGAGCACGGCCGCGCCGACGAAGCCGGTGGCGCCGATCAGGGCGATCTTCATGGGGTGTTCTCCAGCGGGTTGAAACTGGCGCTCATGATTGCGAATTCACAATCGACGCACTAGCCGGCCAGAATCGCCATCTGTTTGAAGCGGAGCTTCACGATGGACGATCTGCAAGCGATGGCGGTGTTCGCCGAGGTGGTGCGCCAGGGCTCGATGAGCGGCGCTGCGCGGCAACTGGGCATGACACCTTCAGCGGTCAGCCAGCGCATCCGCGCGCTGGAGCAGGCGCACCGCGTCACGCTGATGCACCGCTCCACCCGCAAGCTGACGCTCACCGACGTGGGCGCCCGCGTGCACGCCCAGTGCCTGGCGATGGCGCAGGCCGCGGCGGCGGCGCGTGAAGCGATGGCCTTGTCGCGTGATGCGCTGGAGGGCGAGCTGCGCATCGCCGCGCCGGTCGGCTTCGCGCGTCACGTGGCGCCGGCGCTGGCGCCGCTGCTGGCGCGCCACCCGGGGCTGACGCTGCGCCTGCTGGTCGACGACCGCATGATCGACCTGGAGGCGGCCCGGGTGGACCTGGCGCTGCGCGCCGGCCGCATGCCCGATTCCAGCTGGGTGGCGCGGCGCTTGTGCGGGTTCAGCTGGCTGCTGGGCGCGTCGCCCGCCTACGTGGCCCGGGCCGGCACGCCGCGGCAACCGCGCGACCTGCTAACGCATGAATGGCTCGGCGGCGACGCGCGCTCAGAAGGTGGTTTGGCGCTGGAACTGACCGGCCCCGGCGGCGAGGTGGAACGCCTGCGCGTGCAGCCCCGCATCCTGAGCAACAACCAGCTGACCTTGCAGCAACTGTGCGTGGCGGGGCTGGGCATCGCGCCCGTCGTCCGGCCGGACGCCGAAGAGGAGCTGCGCAGCGGCCGCCTGCTGCCGCTGCTGACGGACTGGCAGATGCCGCCTGTGCCGGTGTGGGGCGTGACGCCGCGGCGCGACGACCAGCCGGCCAAGGTGCGCCACGCGCTGGCGGCGCTGCAGGAGGCGCTGCGGCAGCTGCCGGGCGCCGTGGCGTGATGACGCTCAAAAGACGCGTCCTCGGCGAACACTGATGACACGCAAAAGGCGCGTCATCCGGCGGCCGATCAAGCCATCGGGAAGGTCCCCGGCACCAGGATGCGCCGGTCGACGTTGGCAATCTGCGTGTGGCCGCAGAAGGCCATCGTGACGTCGAGCTCCTTGTGGATGATCTGCAGCGCCTTCGTGACGCCCGCCTCGCCCATCGCCCCCAGGCCGTAGACCATCGCGCGGCCGATCCAGCAGCCGCGCGCGCCCAGCGCCCAGGCGCGCAGCACGTCCTGGCCGGAGCGGATGCCGCCGTCCATGTGCACCTCGATCTGCGAGCCGACCTCGCTGACGATGGCCGGCAGCGCATGGATGCTCGACGGCGCGCCGTCCAGCTGGCGGCCGCCGTGGTTGCTGACGACGAGGGCATCGGCGCCGCTCTTCACCGCCAGGCGCGCGTCCTCCACGTCCATGATGCCCTTCAGGATCAGCTTGCCGCCCCAGCGCTCCTTCACCCAGGCCACGTCGTCCCAGTTCAGCCGCGGGTCGAACTGCTCGTTGGTCCAGGCGGCCAGCGAGCTCATGTCGCTGACGCCCTTCACGTGGCCGACCAGGTTGCGGAAGGTGCGGCGCTTGGTGCCCGCCATGCCGAGGCACCAGGCCGGCTTGGTCGCCAGGTTGAGGATGTTGCGCAGCGTGGGCCGCGGCGGCGCGGTCAGGCCGTTCTTCAGGTCCTTGTGGCGCTGGCCGATCACCTGCAGGTCCAGGGTCAGCACCAGCGCGCTGCACTTGGCCGCCCGCGCGCGCTCGATCATGCGGGCCATCGCATCGCGGTCGCGCATCATGTACAGCTGGAACCAGAAGGGCGCGCTGGTGTGCTCGGCGATGTCCTCGATCGAGCAGATGCTCATCGTCGACAAGGTGAAGGGGATGCCGAACTTCTCGGCGGCGCGCGCGGCGTGGATCTCGCCGTCGGCGTGCTGCATGCCGGTCAAGCCCACGGGGGCGATGGCCACCGGCATCTTCGCGTCCTGGCCCACCAGCTTCACCGCGGTGCTGCGGCCTTCCATGTTCACCGCCACGCGCTGGCGGAACTTGATCGGTTCGAAGTCGCTGCTGTTGGCGCGGTAGGTGCCCTCGGTCCAGCTGCCGGAGTCGGCGTAGTCGTAGAACATGCGCGGCACGCGTCTTTCGGCCAGCACGCGCAGGTCTTCGATGGTGGTGATGACGGTCATGGCGGGGCTTGTCTCTCAGGCTTTTGTGGTGCCGGAAATGCTATCGGCCGGCCGCCGTGCGGGGCGGAAACTTCCTCAGCCCAGGCCGGAAAGCCATTCCGCGGACCAGCGTTCGGCCTCGGCACAGATGCCGAGCAGCCACTGCGCAAAGGCCGCTGCCGCGCCCGTGGGCTCGGCCGGCAGCAGGAAGTAGGGGTTGGCGGCCGGCGCGGTGATGGGGAACAGCGGCCGCAGCGTGCCGGTGGCCAGCCAGTGCCGCGCCAGGGTGGGCCGGGCCAGCGCCACGCCCTGGCCGGACACGGCCGCTTCCAGCAGCATCCCGAGGTCCACCAGCTTCGGGCCGCTGGCGGGCTCGGCCCAATCCAGACCGGCGGCGCGGAACCACGGCGTCCAGGGTTCCAGCGGCGTGCGCAGCAGCGGCGCGTGCGCCAGATCGGCCGGTGCATGCAGCGGCGGCAGGCGTTCGATCAAGGACGGCGCGGCCACGGGCAGCACGCGGTCGTCCAGCAGCAGGCTGCCATGGCCGAGCGCTGACGCGTCCCCGGCGCGCACCTCCAGGTCGCTGTCCAGCGCTGCCGTGTCGAGGTAGGGAATCGACAGCAGCAGCTCCAGCTCCACCGCCGGATTCGCACGGGTGAAGGCTTCCAGCTGGGGCACCAGGATCTGCCGCGCGAAGGTGGGCGGCGTGGTCACGCGCAGGCGCTCCACCCGCTGCGCCGCGCGCTGGTGCAGCGGCATGGCGGCCAGCAAGCCCAGCGCTGAACGCACCTGTTCCAGGTACTCCTTGCCGGCGGCCGTCACGGTCAATGCCTTGCCGCCGCGCTGCAGCAGTGGCGTGGCCAGCAACTCTTCCAGCGTCGCCAGGCGCTTGCTGACGGCGCTCGCGGTGATGGCCAGCTCGTCCGCCGCGCGCTCGAAGCTGCCCAGCCGCGCCGCGGCCTCGAAGGCGCGCAGGCCGTCGATGGAGGGGAAGCGGACGTCGGGCGGGGAGGGCGGCGGCATGGGTCAGGCACTGTAGCCCCGGCGGGTGCCGCGGTTAGCATGCACCGCGATGGAGACGGCCCCCGACGCAACGCCTCTCGCGAGGCCCCGGCCCCCGCTGTGGCAGCGTGCCCTGTGGTTGCTGGCCGGCTGGCTGGCCCTCGTCACCGGCATCGTCGGCATCTTCCTGCCGCTGCTGCCCACCACGCCCTTCGTGCTGCTGGCGGCGTTCTGCTTCTCGCGCGGCAGCGAGCGCTGGGAGGCCTGGATGCTGAACCACCCGCGCTTCGGCCCCATGGTGCGCGACTGGCGCGAGCACCGCGCCGTGCCGCTGCGCGCCAAGCAGTTCGCGACCGTGATGATGACCATCGGCTCGGTGTGGGCCGCGTTCACGATGCCGATGGGCGTGGCCTGGGTGCCGGCGCTGTGCTGCACGGTGGTCGCCATCTGGCTGTGGCGCCTGCCGACCCGGCGGCCACGCGCGAACCCATAGCCCGGCGGCGCCAGCGTGCGCCCCCGCGCGCCCGTCAGCCGGCGCGTCAGGCGCCTTCCCGCGGGGGCTGCAGCGCGCGCGCCGGCACCGGCCCCGCATTGGCCCGCCGCAGCGCACTGACGCGCACCCCCAGCAGCCGGATGCGCCGCGCCAGGTCCACCCGCTTCAGGCACAGGCCCGCGGCCAGGCGGATGGTCTTCGCTTCGTCGGTGGCCGTCTCGATCGTCATGTCCCGCGTCACGGTCTTGAAGTCCTCGAAGCGCAGCTTGATGCCGATGGTGCGGCCGACGTAGCCCTTGCGCTGCAGGTCGCCCGCCAGCTGCTCCACCAGGCGCGTGAAGATGGCGGACAGCTCGGCCCTGTCGCGCCTGGCGTGCAGGTCGCGGTCGAAGGTGGTCTCGCGGCTGATGGACACCGGCTCGCTGTGCGTCACCACCGGCCGCTCGTCCACGCCGTGCGAGGCATCGTGCAGCCAGGCGCCGTAGCTGCGGCCGAAGTGCTCGATCAGCCAGCCGCGCTCACGCTCCGCCAGCTCGCCGATGGTGTGGATGCCCAGGGCCTCCAGCTTGGCACTGGCCTTCGGGCCGATGCCGTTGATGCGCCGCGCCGGCAGCGGCCAGATGCGCTCGGGGACGTCGGCGTGGGTCAGCAGGGTCAGGCCGTCGGGCTTGTCCAGGTCCGAGGCGATCTTGGACAGCAGCTTGTTCGGTGTCACGCCAATGGAGCAGCTGAGGCCGGTGGCGCGGCGCACGTTGTTCTTGATGTCCAGCGCAATGGCGCGCACGCCGCCGTGCGGGTCGTGGCCCACCGCGTCCTGCGCGCCGGGCTGCTCGGTCAGGTCGATGTAGATCTCGTCGATGCCGCGGTCCTCGATCACCGGCGCCACCTCGGCCACCGCGGCCTTGAAACGGCGGGAGTAGGCGCGGTACTGGTCGAAATCCACCGGCAGCAGCACCGCCTGCGGCGCCCGCAGCGCGGCCTTCATCAGCCCCATGCCGGAATGCACGCCCAGGTCGCGCGCCGCGTAGGTGGCGGTGGTGATGACGCCGCGGCCGGCGTAGTCGGCCAGCGTGGCGTAGCGGCGCGTGCCGTCGGGCAGCAGCTCGGGCTGGTGGCGGCGGCCGCCGCCGATCACCACGGGCTGGCCTTTCAGGTCCGGGTAGCGCAGCAGCTCCACCGAGGCGTAGAACGCGTCCATGTCCAGGTGCGCGATCCAGCGGCGGACGGGGTGGGCCATGCGGTTCATTGTGGTGGCTGCGGCCGGCAAGCCACGGTATCGAGATTCCACGACTTGCAGCCGGCCCGCGCATGCGCAGAATGGGCCCATCGCCTTGTAGCGGCTGCCCGGGAGCACTCCACCATGAACACCAAGTCCGCCCGCCGCGCGCTGGCCGATTCCACCCTCGCCCTCATCGCCGCCTGCGCGGCCATCGCGATGTTCCTGCCGCCGATGCTGTCGTCCACCGTGGCCTCGGTGCCGCGCACGGTGGCGGTGGCGCTGGTGATCGCGCTGGCGCTGCCACTGCACTGGATCCTGCTGGGCATCGCCGCGAACCGCATGGGCCGCTCGGTGGGCACCTGGGTCGGCGGCGCGGTGCTGCTGTTCCCCGTGGGCGGCGCCGCGGCGCTGATCCTGCTGAGCTGGCTGCTCGACGAGGAGCCGCAGGGCCTGCCCGCGGCGTCGCATTGACCGCGCCATGGCCCGCCGCGGGTTGGCCGGCCCGTTGATGGTGGCGCTGGCCATGGGCAGCGTGGCCACCGGCGCCGGCGCGCAAACGCCCGACCTGGACGCGCTGCGCAAGCAGGTGGAGGCCGCCGAGCGGGCCTTCGCCAAGAGCATGGCCGACCGCGACCTCGCCGCCTTCGAGCGCCACCTGTCGGAAGGCACCATCTTCTACGGCCGCAGCGTGCTGCGCGGCAAGGCCGCGGTGGTGGCGGCCTGGAAGGGCTTCTACGACGGCCCGACGCCGCCGTTCTCGTGGGAACCCGACCAGGTGGACGTGACGCCCGACGGCACGCTGGCGATGTCCACCGGCCCGGTGCGCGACCCCGCCGGCAAGCGCGTGTCGCGCTTCAACACCGTCTGGCGCCAGGAGGCGCCGGGCGTGTGGCGCGTGCTGTTCGACAAGGGACAGCCGCTGACCGAATCGGACAGGCAGCAGCCCGACGCGCGCTGACGGCCGCGTTGCGGGCTGACGCCCGAAGTGAGCGTCAGGCCAGCCGTGCGCGGTGCCGTGCCACCTGCGCGCGCACCTGCTGCGGCGCCGTGCCGCCGGCCACGTTGCGCGCTTCCAGCGAGCCGCGCAGCGACAACAGCGGCAACACGTCCGCCTCGATCGCCGGGTGGAAGGCCTGCAGTTCCGCCAGCGGCAGCGCCGAGAGCTCCACGCCCTGCTGCATCGCGCGCTTCACCGCGTGCGCCACCACCTCGTGTGCATCGCGGAAGGGGATGCCCTTCTTCGCCAGGTAGTCGGCCAGGTCCGTGGCGGTGGCGTAGCCCTTCAGTGCCGCGCGCTCCATCGCTTCCGGCTTCACGACGATGCCGGCCACCATCTCGGCCATGATGCGCAGCGTGTCGGACAAGGTGTCCACCGTGTCGAACAGCGGCTCCTTGTCCTCCTGGTTGTCCTTGTTGTAGGCCAGCGGCTGGCCCTTCATCAGCGTGATCAGGCCCATCAGGTGGCCCACCACGCGGC
>CBIHPZ010000173.1:0-7177 GCA_966211865.1 uncultured Aquabacterium sp. | reverse complement strand
CGCTGCGGCCGTGCGCCGGCAGGTCCACCAGCACGGGGTCGAGGCCGGCGGCGGCGAGCCGATCGCCCAGCGCGCGCCACTGCTGCGCATCGCCGGCCCAGCCGTGCACCAGCAGCACCTTCGGCGCGCCGGGCGCCACGTCGGCGCGCTGCCAGCTGGTGATCCACCCGCCCTCGAAGGGCTGGCGCCGGGGCGTCCAAGGCGCCGGCACCGGGCGCGCGCGGGCCTGGCGCTTGGTGGGCAGCGGCGTGGAGAAGAGCCGCAGCGCCAGGTGCGTGCCCACGGCCGGCGCCACGCGGTGCACCAGGCGCAGCAGCGCACCCGCCACGCGGGCCCCGGGCGATGCGTAGAACGCCGCGGCCGGGTTCACCGCCGCGACCGGCGCCGGCCCGGCCGCGCCGCCGGCCAGGGCGCCCTTCAAGGCGCCTCGCAAGACGCTCTTCGGGGCCCCGTTCACGGGCGGCCCCCGGTGTCGCCGGCGACGAGGCCGAAGTCCGCGTTGCGGCTGGGCAGCGCCGACCACAGTCGCCACACCATGCGCAGCGCGCGCCAGGCCAGGAACAGCAGCAGGAAGACGAGGAAGAGGCTCATGACGGACTCCGGGTAGGACAAGGGGCCGTTTCGCTTGGAAGTTAGCGCACGGTCGTGCGAAATCAAGCGTCGGGGGAAGGCGCGCCGGGCGTTCATGGGCTCAGCGCGCGCGGAAAGCGGTGGTGGAAGGTGGAAGGGGCGCCGCCAGCGAGGCCTGCAGCAGCCGCTGCCAGGCCGTCCACGCCCGGTCGGGCGCGCGCTGGTCGTTCAGGAAGCGCGCATCGCGCATGAGGCCGGTGAAGAGCGCGTCCATCTCGAACACCAGCTGCTCGGCGTCGGTGTCGGGCTTCAGCTGCCCGGCGTCGATGGCCTGGATGACGGTGCGCTTCAACGCGCTGCGCCAGCGCATCACGCCGTCCACCAGCCGGTCGCGCACCGGGCCTTCGCGGTCGTCGTACTCGAAGGCGCCGGCGCAGTAGATGCAACCGGTGCGCAGTTCGTCGCGCGAGCGCAGCAGCCACAGCCGCATGATGGCGTTCAGCCGGGGCAGGCCGCGCGGCTCGCGCATGGCGGGCATGAACACGTCCTGCAGGAAGCGGCGGTCATACTCCTCGACCACCGCGCACTGCAGCGCCTCGCGCGAGCCGACGCGCGAGAACACGCCGCTCTTGGACAGGCCCAGCCGCTTGGCCACCTCGCCGATGGTCAGGCTCTCCAGCCCGTCGGCCGCGGCCATCTGCAGCGCGGTGTCGACGATGGCGGCCAGCGTGAGGCCGCTGCGCTCGGTCCGGGTTTCCATGGGGGCGGAGATTAGCACGACCGTGCGAAGTCCATGCCGGCCACCGGGATTCTCCGCGTGGCGCCGCCGTCACACCCCCACCCGGTGGCGCCGGAGCGCGGCATAACATGGCCCGCCACGGGATGCCCATGCCCACCCACCGCGACACCGCTGGCGCCGCGCCGCCCGAGCCCCCAGGCCCCAGCCCGCAGCAGGAGGTGCAGGCGCTGGGCGCGCGGGTGCTCAGCCGCTTCGTGCTGCTGGTGGCGGTGCTGGTGCTGCTGTCGGCCGGGCTGGAACTGGCCTGGGCCAGCGACGCCGGCCGCGTGCCGCTGCGCCTGGCGCTGGGAACGCTGATGCTGGCCGGCGGCGGCCTGGCGTGGTGGCTGCGCCGCCACGGCCGCGACCGCGAGGCGAGCCTGGTGGCCCTGCCCGTGCTGGCCTTCGCGGCGGCGCTGCAGGCGTTCGCTTCAGGCCTGGGCCTGCATTCGCTGGGCCTGGCCGGGGTCAGCCTGCTGGTGGCCATGGCCGGCGTGCTGCTGACGCTGCGCGCCGCGCTGGCCCTGGCGGCGCTCAACCTGGCCAGCGTCATGCTGATGCTGGCCGCGCACCGCCACGGCTGGATGGCGCCGGTGGACGTGGTGCTGCGCATGGAGCCCGAGGCGCGCGTCATCGGCCACCTGGTGCTGACCGCCGCCGGGCTGATGGCGGCGCTGACGCTGTCGCGCCCGTTGCAGCGCAGCCTGCAGCGCGCGCTGACGCAGGAACGCCGCCTGTCGCAGCTGCTGCGCCTCGGCAGCGACTGGGCCTGGGAGCTGGACACGCGCGGCCGCCTGACGATGCTGACGCCTTCGTTCGAGCACCACACCGGCCGCCGCGTCGACGAGTTCATGCAGCTGGGCCTGCCCGGCGGCCCGCAGGCCATCGACGACCGCGACTGGCAGGAGGTGCTGGCCGACCTGGCCGCCCGCGTGCCCTTCCGCGAACGCGTGATGAGCTACCGCTGCGCCGACGGCACCGTGCTCGTGGTGAAGGCCAGCGGCGAGCCGATGCGCGACGAGGCCGGCCGCTTCATCGGCTGGTGGGGCGTCAGCCGCAACGTGACGGCCGAGGTGCAGGCCCAGCGCGAGCTGCAGCGCTCACGCGAGATGCTGGAACGCCTGTTCCGCGAATCGCCGGACGCGATCTTCGTGGCCCCGATCCGCAACGGCCGGCTGATGATGTTCAACGAGGCCTTCGTGCAGCTCACCGGCTTCGCGCCGGACGAACTGCGCGGCCGCAGCGGCCTGGACCTGGGCCTGTGGCGCGACACCGACCAGGCGCTGCAACTGCGCCAGCTGCTGCTGCGCAGCGGCCGCGTGCGCGACTGGCGGTCGGTGTGCTGGACGCGCAGCGGCGACCGGCGCGACCTGCTCATCACCGCGGGCCGCTTCGAATGGGACGGCGAGGCGGTGGCCGTGTTCACCGCGCGCGACATCACCGACGTGGAGCGCGACCGCGCCGAGAGCGAGGCCATCCTGAACAACGCCTCGGTGGGCGTGGCGCTGGTGCGCGACCAGGTCTTCGAGCGCATCAACCCCGCCTTCGAGCGCATGTACGGCCGCCCGGTCGGCTCGCTGCGCGGGGCGCCGGTGGCCACGCTGTTCGCCAAGCAGGCGCATTTCGACCGCTTCTTCGGCGTGGCCGATGCGGCCCTGGCTCGCGGCGAAACGGTGGACGTCGAACGCCACGCGCAGCGCCCCGATGGCACCCGCCTGCTGGTGCGCCTGCGCGGCGTGGCGGTCGACCCCGCGCGCCCGCGCGAAGGCGGGGCCATCTGGGTGGCGGAAGACATCACCGAATCGCGCGCGCTGGCGCAGGGTTTGGCCGAGGCCCGCAACCAGGCGGAGGCGGCCAGCCAGGCCAAGAGCGCCTTCCTGGCCAGCATGAGCCACGAGATCCGCACGCCGCTGAACGGCGTGCTGGGGCTGGCGCGCCTGCTGCAGGACCCGGACCTCGCGCCGGCGCAGCGCCAGGAGTACCTGCGCCTGCTGGCTGAATCGGCCGAGGGGCTGTCCGGCATCGTGTCCGACGTGCTGGACCTGACCAAGATCGAGGCCGGCCGGCTGCAGGTGGAACGCGTGCCCTTCGACCTGGCGGGCCTGGTCGACAGCGCCTTCGGCGCGTTCGCCACGCTGGGCCGCGAGCGCGGCCTGGCCATGCGCTGCGAGCTGGACCCCGCGCTGCCGCTGCGCGTGCTGGGCGACCCGGTGCGGCTGCGGCAAATCCTGTCCAACTACCTCAGCAATGCGTTGAAGTTCACGCAGCGCGGGACGATCACCTTGCGCGTTACCTGCGCGGCCACGGAAGTCCGCGGACCAGCGCCCCAGGAGGCCTCCACACCGGGAGCTGGAGGGGCGGTTAACGAGCTGACCGGACCGGCGCAGCGCGTGCGCCTGGCGGTGCAGGACACCGGCATCGGCGTGCCGCCGGCCCTGCGCGGCCAGCTGTTCCAGCCCTTCGTGCAGGCCGACGGCTCCACCACGCGGCGCTTTGGCGGCACCGGCCTGGGCCTGTCGATCTGCCGCCAGCTGGCCGAGCTGATGGGCGGCCGCGTCGGCGTCGACAGCGACGGCGCGACCGGCAGCTGCTTCTGGCTGGAACTGCCGCTGCCCGCCGTCACCGGCCCTGCCGCGCGACAGCCCGCCGCCATGCCCGCGCAGGCCCTGGCAGGCCTGCGCGTGCTGGTGGCCGAGGACAACGCGGTCAACATGCTCATCATCGGCGCACTGCTGCGCCGCCTGGGCGTGGAGGTGGTGGAGGCCGAGAACGGCGAACGCGCCATCACCCTGGCGCGCGAGCACGCCAGCCGCCTGCACGCGGTGCTGATGGACCTGCACATGCCCGTGCGCGACGGCCTGAGCGCCGCGCGTGAACTGCGCGCCGACGCGCGCACGCATCACCTGCCGGTGATCGCGCTGTCCGCCGCGGTGCTGGAGATCGAGCGTGAACAGGCCCAGGCCGCCGGCATGCGCGATTTCATCGCCAAGCCGGTCGATGAGGCGACCTTGCTGCGGGTGCTGGGGCGTTTGCGCGCGGCGTCAAGCCCGGCAGCGGCGCCGGCCACCCCGGACGCCGGCGGACGCTGACTTGAAGCCTTAGGTCGGCGTGCTGTCCGCCGGCCGCCACCCGCGCGGCACCGCGCCCAGCAGGCGCCGGGTGTATTCCTGCTTCGGCGCCGCCAGGATCTGCGCCGCGCTGGCCTGTTCCACCACCTCGCCATCCTTCATCACCAGCACCTCGTCGCTGATGAAGCGCACCACCGCCAGGTCGTGGCTGATGAAGACGTAGCTCAGGCCCAGCTCGTCCTGCAGGTCGCGCAAGAGGTTCAGCACCTGCGCCTGCACCGACACGTCCAGCGCGCTCACCGCCTCGTCCAGCACCAGCACCTCGGGGTCCAGCGTCAGGCAGCGGGCGATGGCCACGCGCTGGCGCTGGCCGCCGGAGAACTCGTGCGGGTACTTGCCGAAGGCCTCGGGCGGCAGGCCCACCTTGGCCAGCAGCGCATGGGCGCGCGCTTCGCGCTCGGCGGTGGAGGCGCCGATGCCGTGGATGGCCATCGGCTCGACCAGGGTCTGGCCGATGGTGAAGCGCGGGTTCAGGCTGGCATACGGGTTCTGGAACACGATCTGGATGCGGCGGCGCATCAGCTGGCGTTCGCGGTCCGATAACGTCAGAAGGTTGCGGCCATCGAAGGTGACCTCGCCGCCGGTGGGCTCGTGCAGGCGCAGCAGCGTCAGGCCCATGGTGGTCTTGCCCGAGCCCGATTCGCCCACCACGCCCAGCGTGTGTCCCTTGCGCAGCTTGAAGTTGACGTCGCGCACCGCGCGGAACTCGCGCTTGCCGAAAAGGCCCTCCTTCAGGAAGAAGCTCTTCGCGAGCGAGCGCACCTCCAGCACCACCGGGGCGTCGGGGTCCTTGGGCTTGGCCACGGCCTGTCCGCCATCGGTGCCGGTGCGGCCGGCGATGTGCTCGTCGATCACCGTCAGCCGCGCCGGCGTCTCGGTCAGGCTGGGGCGGCAGGCCAGCAGCGCGCGGGTGTAGGCATCTTGCGGGTCGCTGAAGATGCGCGCCACCGGGCCCTGCTCGCGCACCACGCCGTGGCGCATCACCACCACGTGGTCGGAGATCTCGCCCACCACGCCCAGGTCGTGGCTGATGAACAGCACGCTCATGCGGTGCTTGTCCTTCAGCTTCGCCATCAGCTCCAGGATCTGGCGCTGGATGGTCACGTCCAGCGCGGTGGTGGGCTCGTCGGCGATCAGGAGCTTCGGCTCGCAGGCCAGCGCCATCGCGATCATCACCCGCTGCTGCTGGCCGCCGGACATCTCGTGCGGGTAGGCCTTGAGCCGGCGCTTCGGCTCGGGCAGGCCCACCTCGGCCAGCAGGGCCTCGGCGCGGGCCCAGGCCTGGCGTGGGCTCATGCCCAGGTGCTTGACCAGCGGTTCGCACAGCTGCGCGCCGACCGTGAACACCGGGTTCAGCGAGCTCATCGGGTCCTGGAACACGCAGGCGATTTCCTTGCCGCGCAGGGCCTGCAGTTCGGGCAGCGACGCGTGCAGCAGGTCGCGCCCCTGGTACAGGATGCGGCCTTCGCGCCGGGCGTTGTCGGGCAGCAGGTTCAGCACGCTCATCGCGGTGACGCTCTTGCCCGAGCCCGATTCGCCGACCAGCGCGACGGTGGCGTTCTCCGGGATGTCGAAGGACACGCCCTTGACGGCGGGCACCAGCGTGCTGGCGTAGCGCTCGCCCATGCGGAACGAAACTTTGAGGTCTTGGATGCTCAGCAGCATGTCAGTTGCGCCCGTGCCAGCAGGCAAAGTGAGCGTCAGGTGTCAATCGGGTGGCTCTTTTAGTCCGCGCCGCGCAGCTTGGGGTCCAGCGCATCGCGCCAGGCATCGGCCATCAGCGAGAACGCGGTGACGAAGACAGCCATGAAGGCCGTGGCCGCGGCCAGCTGCCACCAATAACCCAGGATGAGCTCGGCCTGCGATTCGGCCAGCATGGTGCCCCAGCTCACCTGGTCGATCGGCACGCCCAGGCCCAGGTAGGACAGGATCACTTCCGACTTGATGAAGGCCACCACCAGCAGCGACATGCGCACCAGGATCACGTGGCTGACGTTGGGCAGGATGTGGCGGAACATGCGGGCGCTGGCGCTGGCGCCGATGGCTTCCGCGGCGCGCACGTACTCGCGGCTGCGGTGCTTCATGAACTCGGCCCGCACTTGTCTGTACAAGCCGGTCCAGCCCACCAGGCCCAGGATGATCACGATGGTCCAGATGCCGCGCGGGATGATCGCGTCGGCGCGGTTGAGCACCGCGGCCAGCGTGAAGATCAGCAGGATGTCGGGGATGGAGGTGAAGACGGTGTAGAGCCACTCCAGGAAGTCGCCCACCTTGCCGCCGAAGAAGCCCGACAAGGCGCCCAGCAGCGTGCCCAGCACCGTGGCCGCCAGGGCCGCCAGCACGCCCACCGCCACCGACACCTGCGTGCCCTGCAGGGCCTTGGACAGCACGTCGCGGCCCAGGCGGTCGCCGCCGAAGGGCAGGGTCTCGGCCTTCACCGTGTCGGTGGTCTTGAGCTTCGCGGCGCGCTCTTCCCATTCCTTGTAGCGCGGCGCCAGCGGGTCCACGGCCGAGAGGTCCACGTTGGGGCCCTGGGGCACGACGATGGCGCCGGTGGCCTCCGGCGGCTTGGGGCCGATGAAGTGCGGCGGCGCATTCGCCACGCCCACTTCCCGGGCCCAGTCCTTGGCGACGAGGCCGGTGGCCGTCAGCACGATCATCACGATGAAGGCCAGCACGATGGCCAGCGACAGCAGGCCCA
>CBIHPZ010000172.1:0-7186 GCA_966211865.1 uncultured Aquabacterium sp. | reverse complement strand
CTGGTGCCGCACCCGGTGGACGGCTGCTCCATCACCGCCGACTACGCGCGGCTCGACTTCCACATGACCGACCCGCTGGACAAGGAAGCGCTCACCGCGGGCATTGCGCGTTATGTGGCCGAAGCCCATCCGGTCGGCCACCGCTGGATCAGCGAGGACGAGCTGGACGCCAACCCCGGCCTGGTGCGCAGCATGAGCGTGCAGCCCCCGCGCGGCCTGGGGCGGGTGCGGGTGCTGGAGGTGCAGGGCGTGGACCTGCAGCCCTGTGGCGGCACGCACGTGGCCAACACGGCCGAGATCGGCGCCGTCATCGTCACGAAGATCGAGAAGAAGTCAGCCAAGACCCGCAGGGTCGTGCTCGGCTTTGCCGAGCCCGCGTAGCGGGCCTTTCCCATGGCGCGCTGATGGGCGCGCCACGCGCGCCAGGCCCAACGAAAACGGCCCGCTGTGCGCGGGCCGTGGGTGCAGCCGGCCGTGGGCCGGCCGTTCAGGTCAGGTCAGAGCGGCTTTTCGGCGCGGAAGTCGTCGTGGCAGGCCTTGCAGGAGCCGCCCACCGCGCCCACCGCGGCCTTGATGGCGTCCAGGTTGCCGGTCTTGGCCGCGGCGTCCAGCTTGGCGACTTCGCCTTGCATCTTCTCGGCCGCGGCCTTGAACTTCGGTTGTTCCTTCCAGACCTCGGGCTTGGCGCGCTGCGGCAGGCCCTTGTCCGTGCCTTCGCCGAAACCCTGGAACGGCAGCTTGGACATCGTCAGCACGATGTCCGCGTTCTCGGCCGCCACCTTGGCGTCGAACGGCACCCGGCCCTGGGCCATGGCGGCCACGCGGCCGAAATGATTGGCCATCACGGTGAAGGCGCTCTGGCGGTACTTGATCGCGTCTTCAGGCTTCTGGAACTGGGCTGCTGCGGGCAGGCTGGCAAGGGTGGCCGCGGTGCTGAGCAGCACCAGGTGCAGACGTTTCATTCGGATCCTCCGGGGGTGTCATTGCGGTGGCTGTGACGCGGCGGTCGGGGCATCGCCCACACCACCGCAGACGAGTGTACGGGCCGGTCCCCGCGCTTATTCCCGCGGCTTCCTGGTGCTTTCCCGCTGCCGATGGCCGGTGGGCGAGGGCGCGGGATTGGGCTATCGTCCCGCCTCTCGATGCCGGCCATGGAAGACGGAGGAAGCCCGATGAGCGAGACCAGCGAGCTGCGCGCCGTGCGCGTGTGGGACCTGCCGACCCGGCTCTTCCACTGGCTGCTGGCGCTGTGCGTGGTCGGGCTCGTCATCACCGGCAAGATCGGCGGCAACGCGGTGCAGTGGCACATGTGGCTGGGGCTGACCGTCGGCGCGCTGCTGGTGTTCCGCCTGCTGTGGGGCCTCGTCGGCGGGCGCTGGTCGCGCTTCGGCAGCTTCGTCTACGCGCCCGGCACGGTGCTGCGCTACCTGAAGAACGACCACCGCGATGGCGACCACTTCGAAGTCGGCCACAACCCGCTCGGCGCGTTCTCGGTCTTCGCGATGATCGGCGTGCTGGCTATCCAGGTGGCCACCGGCTTGGTCGCCGACGACGAGATCGCCACCACCGGCCCGCTGAACCGCTTCGTCGCCACCGACACGGGCCTGGCCGCCACCGGCTGGCACAAGGGCTGGGGCCAGTGGCTGATCATCGGCCTGGTGCTGCTGCACGTGGGCGCCATCATCGTCTACCGCTTGCGCGGCATCGGGCTGGTGTCGGCGATGTGGCGCGGCGACAAGCTGCTGCCGGCCGCCGTGCCGCCTTCGGCGGACAGCGTGCGCGAGCGCATCCTGGCCCTGGTGCTGATCGCGCTGTGCGCGGCGGGCGCGGTGTTCGTCGCCCGGCTCGGCGGGTAGACTGGCCGCCCGGTCGAGCGGCATCTGGTGCGCCCAGGCGCCGCTGCCGGACATCCCCAGCCGCCGCCCGATGTCGTCCCCCGAACTGCGCCTGCAAACGCCCGACACGCCGGACCTGATCGAGGCCACGCGCGAGATCTTTCGCGAGTACGCCGAAGGCTTGGGGCTGGACCTCGCCTTCCAGCACTTCGACGAAGAGCTCGCCGGCCTGCCCGGCGATTACGCGCCGCCGCAGGGCGCGCTGCTGCTGGCCTTCGTCGATGGCGAGCTGGCCGGCTGCGGCGCCTTCCGCCCGCTGCCCGACGTCGACTACGCCAACGCCTGCGAGATGAAGCGGCTTTACGTGCGCCGCGCCTTCCGCCGCTTCGGCCTGGGCCGCATGCTGGCGCAGGCGCTGATGGACCACGCGACCGAGGCCGGCTATTCGGTGATGCTGCTGGACACGCTGGACGACATGGAATCGGCGCG
This sequence comes from uncultured Aquabacterium sp., assembly GCA_966211865.1. Classification (GTDB taxonomy): domain Bacteria; phylum Pseudomonadota; class Gammaproteobacteria; order Burkholderiales; family Burkholderiaceae_C; genus Pseudaquabacterium. The sequence goes on along the minus strand of CBIHPZ010000172.1, from coordinate 4,862 downwards.
CGGGCTCTACGCCTCCCTCGGCTTCGAGACCATCCCGCCGTACTACTTCAACCCGGTGCCGGGCGCGCACTACCTGAAGGTGGCGCTGGATTGACGCCCGATTGAGTTCGAGACGGGGAGACCGCGAATGAACGCCTTCCGCCGCATGCTGCGATCCGCCGGCCGCCAGCCGCCGCTGGGCGCCTGGGTGATGTCCGCCAGCCCCATCGTGGCCGAGGCGATGGGCCACGCCGGCTTCGACTGGGGCGTGATCGACATGGAGCACACGCCACTGGAGATGATGGGCGTGATGCACCTGCTGCAGGCGCTGGGCAACACCCGCATCGTGCCGGTGGTGCGCGTGCCGGGGCATGACCCGGTCATCGTCAAGCGCGTGCTCGACGCCGGCGCCACCACGCTGATGTTCCCCCTTGTGCAGAACGCCGAGGAGGCGCGCCACGCCGTGGCGTCCACCCGTTTCCCGCCCGAAGGCACGCGTGGCATGGTGGCCATGAGCCGCGCCTCGCGCTACGGCACGCAGCCGCACTACCTGCAGACGGCCAACCAGCACGTCGGCGTCATCGTGCAGATCGAGAGCGCGCAGGCCGTCGAGCAGATCGAGGCCATCGCGGCGGTCGATGGCGTCGATGCGCTGCTGGTGGGCCCGGCCGACCTGTCCGGCAGCATCGGCCGCCCCGGCGAAGCGCTGCACGCCGACGTGCTGGCGCTGATGGCCCAGGCCGTGCGCGGCGCCAAGGTGGCGGGCGTGCCGATCGGCACCCTGGCCTTCACGCCCGATGCCGCGGCGCGCTACCGCGCGATGTCCTTCGACTTCCTTGCCGTTGCGGCCGACCTGCACCTGGTGATGCAGGGCGCCGCCGCCACGCTGAAGGCGCTGCGCACGCAGGCGGGTGCGGAGCACGTGCACACCCTCAGCGGCGGCACGCGCGCCGAGCCGGCGGCCTGAGCCTTCCTCCGTGCCGGCGGCCTGCGTGCGCGCCGGTGCTTTATCGACCCGACCCGATCCCCGTGAACATTCCTGCCGACGCCTTCAGCCCGTTGCCCCTGCCCCCTTCGCTGCTCGGTGAGTCACCGTTCTGGCACCCCGAGGAACGCGCGCTGTACTGGCTCGACATCCCCGGCCACGTCCTCAACCGCTACGAACCCGCGTCGCACGCGCACCGGCAGTGGCCGTTGCCGTCCGAGCCCGGCAGCATCGCGCCGCTGCTGGGCGGCGGCCTGCTGCTGGCCGCGCGCGACGGCCTGTGGCGCTTCGACACCACGAGCGGCGAACGCCGCCGCATCGCGGAGCCGCCCTACGACCCTGGCGCGCAGCGCTTCAACGACGGCAAGGCCGACGCACACGGCCGCTTCTGGGTCGGCACCATCGACGACAAGCGTGAACCGAAGGCGGCGCTGTTCTGCCTGGACCACGGCGCGCTGGAGCAGGTGGCCGACGGCATCACCACCAGCAACGGCCTGGCCTTCAGCCCGGACGGCCGCACGATGTACTGGTCGGACACCAAGGCCCACGCCGTCTTTGCCTTCGACATCGATGCACAAGATGGAAGCGCCAGTCGCCGGCGCGTCTTCGCGCAGTTCGCGCCGCGCGCCGATGGCGCTCCTTTGGAAAGTTATGGCGGCCGGCCCGACGGCGCGGCGGTGGACAGCGAAGGCGCCTACTGGTGCGCCATGTTCGAAGGCCAGCGCCTGCTGCGCCTGTCACCCGAAGGCGATGTGCTGGCGGAGGTGGCTCTGCCGGTGCGCTGCGCCACCATGCCGTGCTTCGGCGGCGACGACCTGAAGACGCTTTACGTCACCACCGCGCGGGAAAAGCGGCCTGCCGCCGAATTGGAGCGGCAGCCGTGGGCCGGCCGCGTGCTGCAGATGCGGGTGGACGTGCCCGGGCTGCCGGTGCACTTCGCGCGCGCCTGACGCCGTCTGATCGGGCCGCTCGCGCGCTGGCGGCGCGGGCCCCCTCGGCGCGGCGCCGGTGCGGGCGCTGCCCCAAGCCGGTGCCCGGACAGGGGCAGGCTGGAGCCGCAGGGGTTTCCACGTATACTCCCGCGGTTTGCCGAAGCCGAACGCGTTGCGACCACGATGAACCACCGGCCCACCATTGAGAAGGGCCGGGAGAACGTCTGGCAAGACCCAGAAGATGAGGCAGCAAACACGTCCTTCAAGAGGCTGAGCAAGGAAGAAGCAGCCGAACTGAGGGCGAAGGAGCCGCCGGTCTCTCCCTGGCGGGTCGTCGCGGCGCAGGCCGCGGTCGGTGGGGTCGCGGCTTTGATCGGCTTGCTGCTCACCGGCAGGAGTGAAGTCGCTTGGTCGCTGCTGTATGGCGCGGCCGTGGTGGTGGTGCCGGGCAGCCTGATGGCGCGTGGCATGACCAGCCGCCTCTCCAGCATGGCGCCCGGCACGTCCGCCGTCAGCTTCATGTTGTGGGAGATGGTGAAGATCGGCGTTTCGGTCGCGATGCTCGTCGTCGCGAACCGGATCGTGCAGAACCTGGTGTGGCCGGCCCTGCTGGTCGGCCTGGTGCTCTGCATCAAGGTGTATTGGGTGGCGCTGCTGTGGCGCCGCACGAAGTAGAAACAAGACGGGACTGGAACTCAACACATGGCTGCCGAAGGTCACGCCCCGACCGCGGGTGAATACATCGTTCACCACCTCACGCACCTGCAGAACAAGAAGCAGACGTCCATCGTCGACTTCTCGGTCTTCAACCTCGATTCGATCTTCTTCGCCGTCGTGCTCGGCGTGGTCGGTTCGTTCCTGTTCTGGCGCGTTGCCAAGAGCGCCACGTCCGGTGTGCCGGGCCGCTTCCAGGCCGCCATCGAGATCCTCGTCGAGATGGTCGACAGCCAAGCCAAGGGCATCGTGCACAACGCCAAGAGCCGCAAGCTCGTGGCCCCGCTGGCCCTCACCGTGTTCGTCTGGATCTTCCTGATGAATGCGATGGACCTGCTGCCGGTCGACCTGCTGCCCAAGGTGGGCGAGGCCGCTGGCATCCACTACATGCGCGTGGTGCCCACCGCCGACCTGTCGGTGACGATGGGCCTGTCGCTGTCGGTGCTGATCATCTGCCTGATCTACAACGTGAAGATCAAGGGCGCGGGCGGCTGGGTGCATGAACTCTTCGCCGCGCCGTTCGGGGACAAGGTCTTCCTGTACCCGGTCAACTTCCTGATGCAGATCATCGAGTTCGTCGCCAAGACCGTTTCGCACGGCATGCGGCTGTTCGGCAACATGTACGCCGGCGAACTGATCTTCCTGCTGATCGCGCTGATGGGCGGTGCCTGGTCCGTGTCGGCCACCGGCATCGGCCTGATGATCGGCCACATCATCGCCGGCACCGTGTGGGCCATCTTCCACATCCTGATCATCACGCTGCAGGCCTTCGTGTTCATGATGCTGACCCTCGTCTACGTGGGCCAGGCACATGACGCCCACTGATCGTCCGGGCCGCTGAAAAGAGCCCGTTCGCTCGGACGTCGTTTCCCTTCGCTTTTTCTCCCTCATCCTTTTTCTAACCAGGAGTCATCATGGAAGTCATCAGCTTTGTCGCCCTCGCCGCCGGCCTGATCATCGGTCTGGGTGCAGTTGGTGCCTGTATCGGCATCGGCATCATGGGCAGCAAGTACCTCGAATCCGCTGCCCGCCAGCCCGAACTGATGGGCGAGCTGCAAACCAAGATGTTCCTGCTGGCCGGCCTGATCGACGCGGCCTTCATCATCGGCACCGGTATCGCGCTGTGGTTCGCCACCGCCAACCCGTTCCTGGGCCAGATCGCCGCTGCCGTTGCCGCAGCCGGTGGCGCCAAGTAAGTCGTTTCCCGGCTTTCCTGGTTCCTGGCGGCCGGCTGCTTCCAATGGCAGTCGGCCCCCACTCCCGTCACCGTGACTGAGGCATCAAAGTGAGCATCAACGGTACCCTCATCGCCCAGATGATCGTGTTCCTGATCCTGGTCTGGTTCACGATGAAGTTCGTCTGGCCGCCGATCGTGGCCGCCCTGGACGAGCGCGCCGAGAAGATCAAGGCCGGCTTGTCCGCCGCCGACAAGGCCAAGGCCGATCTGCAGCAAGCCAATCAGAAGGTCGAGCAGCAGCTGGCCGCCGCGCGCACCGACGCGCAGAAGCGCCTGGCCGACGCCGAGCGCCTGGCGCAGCAGATGGTCGAAGAGGCCAAGAGCCGCGCTGCCGAAGAAGGCGCGAAGATCATCGCCGCCGCCAAGGCCGAAGCGCAGCAGGAAGCCGTGAAGGCGCGTGAAGCGCTGCGCGAGCAGGTGGCCGGCCTCGCCGTCAAGGGCGCCGAGCAGATCCTGCGCCGCGAAGTCAACGCCGGCGTGCACGCCGAGCTGCTGGGCCGTCTGAAGACGGAACTCTGATGGCTGAGATCGCCACCATTGCCCGTCCCTACGCCGAGGCGCTGTTCAAGGCCGCCAACGGCCAGACCGTCGGTCTGGTCGAGCAGCTCGACGCGCTCGGCACCGTCAGCGCCCAGCCCGAGCTGCGCCAGCTGGCCGACAACCCCAAGGTTGCCGCCTCGCAGGTGTTCGACGTGCTGGCCGGCGTCGCCGCGCAGTCGGGGCTGAACCTCGACGGCAAGATCGCCAACCTGCTGCACGCCGTCATCGAGAACGGCCGCCTGGCCGCGCTGGCCGAGATCGCCGCGCAGTTCAAGGCGCTGGTCAATGCGCAGTCGGGCAGTTCCGACGCGCTGATCCAGAGCGCCTTCCCGATCGACCCCGCCGCGCTGGCCGACACGGTCGCCGCGCTGGAGCGCCGCTTCGGCCGCAAGCTCAATGCACACGTGGAGCTGCAGCCGGAACTGATCGGCGGCATCCGCGTGGTGGTTGGCGACGAAGTGCTCGACACCTCGGT
>CBIHPZ010000171.1:0-7197 GCA_966211865.1 uncultured Aquabacterium sp. | reverse complement strand
GCACTGGCCGCCACCTGCGCCAACTGCCATGGCACCGCCGGCAACGCGGTCGAGCGCGGCGTGGTGCCGGCGCTGGCCGGCATGCCGCGCGAGAACTTCATCGCGCAGATGAAGGATTTCCGCGGCGAGAACACGCGCAAGGCGACGGTGATGCACCAGATCGCCAAGGGCTTCAGCGAAGCCCAGATCGAACAGCTGGCCGCGTACTTTGCGGCCCAGAAGCGCTGACGCCACGGAGGACATGATGACGAACAAGCATCGTTCGCTGCACTCCGGCGCCCGTCGCCACTGGCTGCGCGGCGCGGCCGGCCTGGGCCTGGCCGGCCTCGCGGGCGCGCCGCTGCTGTCCGGCTGCGCCAGCAGCACCGCCTTGCCGGCCCGCACCCGCGTGCTGGTGGTGGGCGGCGGCTATGGCGGCGCCACCGCGGCCAAGTACCTGCGCCTTTTCTCCGGCAACCGCCTCGACGTGGTGCTGGTGGAGCCCGACGCCGCCTTCGTCAGCTGCCCGGTGAGCAACCTGGTGCTGGGCGGCAGCCGCAGCATCGGCGAGATGACCGTGCCCTACGACGCGCTGGCCAGCCGCCACGGCGTGCGCGTGGCGCGCGACACGGTGGCATCGATCGACCCCGCGAAGAAGACCGCCACGCTGGCCTCCGGCACCACCATCGCCTGGGACAAGCTGGTGCTGTCGCCCGGCGTGGACCTGATGTGGGACAGCATCGCCGGCCTGAAGGACGCGCAGGCCAGCGGCAGCATCCTGCAGGCCTGGAAGGCCGGGCCCGAGACGGTGGCCCTGCGCCGCCAGCTGGAAGCCATGCCGGACGGCGGCACCTTCGCCATCACCATCCCCGAGGCGCCCTACCGCTGCCCACCCGGGCCGTACGAACGCGCCTGCCAGGTGGCCGCGTACTTCAAGGCCCAGAAGCCGAGGTCCAAGGTGCTGATCCTGGACGCCAACCCCGACGTCACGTCCAAGGGCCCGCTGTTCAAGAAGGTGTGGGCCGAGAGCTACGCCGGCATCGTCGAATACCGACCGCAGCACAAGGCGACGGCGGTGGATGCGAAGACGAACACCGTGAAGCTGGAGGTGCAGGACGACGTGAAGGCCGAGGTGCTGAACGTGCTGCCCAGCATGCGCGCCGGCGCCATCGCGGTGCAGACGGGGCTCGCCAACATGAATGCGCGCTGGTGCGGCGTGGACTACCAGACCTTCGAGTCCACCGTGGCCAAGGACATCCACGTGCTGGGCGACTCGATCCAGGTCGCGCCCGCGATGCCCAAGAGCGGCCACATGGCGAACAACCACGCCAAGGTGGCCGCCGCAGCCATCGTCGCGCAGCTGGCGGGCTGGGAGATCAACCCCGCGCCGATGCTCACCAACACCTGCTACAGCTTCGTCGACGCCAGGCGCGTGATCCACGTGGCCAGCGTGCACGAGTACGTGGCGGCGGAGAAGACCTTCAAGGCGGTGGCGGGCTCGGGCGGCGTGTCGCCCGGGCCGACCGAACTGGAAGGCGACTACGCCTGGAACTGGGCCCGCACGATCTGGGCGGACATGCTGGGTTGACCCGGCGCTGTCCGGCGTGACCACCCGGCTCGGCCGCGAGGCCGGGTCACAGCCCGGCCATCAACGCCTCGCGGATGGTGCCGTCGCTCAGCATGCCGGCCGCGCCGTGCGCGTAGGCGCAGTGCATTTCCAGCACGCCGTCCGTGAAGCTCAGGCCGCGCTGCGCCGGGTCGGCCACGTTCTTCAGGCGCACCTGCTTCAGGCCCTCGCGCACGGCCTCGCGGCCCAGGTCGTCGATGCAGATCGTGCGCAGCGCCATGTTCAGGCGGTGGCACGACAGGTTGTCGAGGAAGTTCAGCGCCTGCGCGTCGTGCTCGATCGAGGCCCAGTCGACCTCATACGGAATCTCGACGCCGCAGATCTCGGCGATCTCGCGGCTGCGCGCGGGCAGCGTGCTGTCCTTCAGTTCCTGGATCTTGCGGCGTTCGGCGAGGCCCATCGTCATCTGCTCCGGCATCGGGGGGAATGCCGGGCAGTGTGGGCGGGCGGGGTTGCAGCGGCGCTGCGCGAATCCCGAGGTGCCGGTTTCAATCGTTGTGCGCTTGGCGCTTGGCGCTTGGCGCTTGGCGCTTGGCGCTTGGCACCACCCGGTGCCCGCATCCCGACCGCGGCAGCCCGCGGTCGGGCCTCGCGCCTCAGCACATCACGGAAGCGGTGGCGACCAGCTCGTCGAACAGCGCCATCGACACCTTGCCCGACACCGAGTACGGGTCCAGCGTGGCGGTGGCCGAGTACTTCAGGAGTAATGCCGGGTTCAGGCGCGCCATGTTGACCTGGCCCATGGCCCAGCCGGCAAAGCGGCGTTCGCCGATTTCCTCGTAGCTCAACAGCACCACGTCGGTGTGGCGTGGATCGGCGCTGATGCGGTTGTAGAGCCTGCTCACCGCCGAGCGGCCACCTTCCAGCGTCTGGATGAAGATGCCGCCGGAGAAGCACAGCAAGCCGGTGATGCCGTGCTGCGGGTTGTTGTGCTTGCTCTGGCGCAGGATGGAATGCAGCTCGTCGTGGTCGATCGAGGGCACTGCGCGGCTTGCGTACATCAGTCGCACCAGCATCATCTATTGCTCCTGGTTGGCGTGGCCATTCAGCCGTTGCTCTTCTTGCTCATCAGCGCCAGGAATTCGCGCCGCAGGTTGGGGTCCTTCAGGAACGAGCCGCGCATCACGCTGTTGGTCATCGATGCGTCGTCGTCCTTCACGCCGCGCCAGTGCATGCAGAAGTGGTCGGCGTCCATCACGATGGCCAGCCCGTCGGGCTTGACGCGTTCCTGCAGCTCGTCGGCCAGCATCACCACCGCCTCTTCCTGGATCTGCGGGCGCGACATCACCCAGTCGCACAGCCGCACGTATTTCGACAGGCCGATCAGGTTCGAATGCTCGTTGGGCAGGAGGCCGATCCACACCTTGCCGAGGATGGGGCACAGGTGGTGCGAGCAGGCGCTGCGCACGGTGATCGGGCCCACGATCATCAGCTCGTTCAGGCGCGAGAAATTGGGGAACTCGGTGACCGAGGGGCTCTTCACGTAGCGGCCGCGGAACACCTCGTCGATGAACATCTTGGCCACGCGCTTGGCCGTCTCGTTGGTGTTGTGGTCGCTCTCGGTGTCGATCACCAGCGACTGCAGCACCTCGTGCATCTTGGCCTGCACCTCGGCCTTCAGCTCGTCGATCTCGCCCTCGCGGATGTGGTCGGCGATGTTGTCGTTGGCGTGGTAGCGGCAGTCGGCGCCGATCAGGCGGTAGCGGATGCGCTCGGAAGCCGGCAGGCGGGCGAGTTCTTCCTCGTTGCGGAAGATCGGCAGGGTGTCGGTGGAGGCCATGGTCGACGTGGACAGGCGTTTTTGAGGGCGACCATTGTGCGCCGCGCCCCTCGTTCGGCGCCCGGGCGGGGATACTTCCGCCGATGTCTGCTTCCCTTTCCCCGCCGCTGTCCCGGCTGCTCGACCAGACCGCCGACGCCGTGGCCGCGGTGCGCAGCGGGCGATCACTGACCGAGGTGCTGGCCCGCTGCCCCGCCGACCTGCGCCCCGGCACGCAGGCGCTGGCCTTCCACGTGCTGCGCTGGTGGGGCGGCGCGCAGGCGGTGCGTGCGGCGCTGGCGCCCAAGGCGCCGCCGGCGAATGTCGATGCCCTGCTCAGCAGCGCCATCGCGCTGCTGTGGCCCGGCAGCGAGCCGCCGTACCCCGAGCACACGCTGGTCGACCAGGCCGTCACCGCCGCGCGCCAGCGCACGCCGGGCGCGGCCAACTTCATCAACGCCGTGCTGCGCCGCTTCGTGCGCGAACGCGACGCGCTGGTCACCGCGGCCCAGCGCGATGCCGTGGCCGCCTTCAACCACCCGCTGTGGTGGATCGAGCGCGTCAAGCAGGACTGGCCGGCGCAATGGCAGGCGCTGCTGCAGGCCGCCAACCGCCACCCGCCGATGGTGCTGCGCGTCAACGCCCGGCGCGGTGATGCCGAGGGCTACGTGCAGCGCCTGGCCGCGCAAGGCCGCGTGGCGCGGGTGGTGGGGCCACAAGCCGTGCTGCTGGAGCGGCCGGCGCCCGTGCAAGAGCTGCCGGGCTTCGCCGACGGCGACGTCTCGGTGCAGGACCTGTCGGCCCAGCGCGCCGCGCCGCTGCTGGTCGACGGCGAAGGCACGCTGCCGCGCCTGGGCGAAGGCGCGCGCGTGCTCGACGCCTGCGCCGCCCCCGGCGGCAAGACCGCGCACCTGCTGGAGCTGGCCGACCTGGACCTGCTGGCGCTGGACAGCGACCCGCTGCGCCTGGCGCGCGTGCAGGACACGCTGAACCGCCTGCAGCTGAAGGCCACGCTGCAGGCCGCCGACGCGCGCGACACCGCCCGCTGGTGGGACGGCCGCCCCTTCGACGCCATCCTGCTCGATGCGCCGTGCACCGCGTCCGGCATCGTGCGCCGCCACCCGGACGTGCGCTGGCTGCGCCGCCCGGACGACGTGGTGGCCCTGTCCCGCATCCAGCGCGAGCTGCTGGACGCGCTGTGGCCGCTGCTGAAGCCGGGCGGCCGGCTGGTGTACGCCACCTGCTCGATCTTCAAGCTGGAAGGGCAGCAGCAGACCGACGCTTTTTTGCAACGGCACGCGGCCGACAAGCCCCGGCTCGATCCGGCTTCACCCGGCCACCTGTCGGGCCTGCCGGACAATGCCGCACGCCCCGGCCCGGTACCCGAAACCAGTGGTGACGGCTTCTTCTACGCGCTGATCCAACGCCCCTAAGTCCCGCGCCCCGATGCGCTGCCCCACCGCCGTTCTTCCGCTGCTGCGCATCCTGCTGAAGCTGATCCTGCTGGCCCTGGTGGCCGGATCGGCGGTGGGCGCACGCGCCCAGGGCGTGGAGCTGACCAGCCTGCAGGTGGCGCGCGGCGAGGGCGGGGCGCTGGTGCTGGAGTACAGCAGCCGGCTCACCCTGTCGCATGCGCTGGAAGACGCGCTGCAGCGCGGCGTGCCGATGTACTTCACCGCGCACGTCACCGTGCTGCGCAGCCGCTGGTACTGGCGTGACGAACGCGTCGCCCGCATCGCCCGCACCTGGCGCCTGTCGTACCAGCCGCTCACCGCCACCTGGCGCATCAGCCTGGGCGGCCTGTCGCAGAGCTTTCCCACGCTGTCCGAGGCGCTGGCGCCGATGTCGCGCGTCTCGGGCTGGCGCCTGGTCGAGGCCGACAAGCTCGACCCCGGCGAGCGCTACTACGTCGAGTTCAGCTTCCAGCTTGATAACGCCCAATTGCCGCGGCCCATGCAGCTGGACCTGGGCCAGGACTGGAAGCTGGGCGTCGAGCGCACGGCGCGCGTGCCCGATTGAGGCCGGCCTGGCATGGAACCCCCGCGCCCACCGCGTTCACGGCCCCGCCGGCGGGGCCGCAGGTGCTGGACAAGCCGCGGGGCGGTGTCCACATGAGCCGCTCCACCCGCTGGGCGCTGCTGGTGTCGCTGGTGGCGGTGCTGGGCATCTCGCTGCTGCTGGTGTACCTGCTGTCGCTGGGCACCGGCGGCCGCGGCATCGAACGCCATTTCGTCTGGCTGTTCTGGGTCAACGTCGGCGTCGGCGCCCTGCTGCTGCTGGCCATCGGGCTGGCCGCGGTGCGCCTGCTGGTGCGGCTGCGCAGCGGCAAGTTCGGCAGCAAGCTGCTCGCGAAACTGGCCGGCATCTTTGCGCTGGTGGGCGTGCTGCCCGGCCTGTTGATCTACACCGTGAGCTACCAGTTCGTCTCCCGCAGCATCGACAGCTGGTTCGACGTGCAGGTGGCGGGCGCCCTGGACGCCGGCCTGGCGCTGGGCCGCGGCACCTTGGACGCGCTGGCCACCGACCTGGCCGCCAAGACCCGCAACGCGGCCGAGCGCCTGTCCGACAACCGCAGCGCCATCGGCCCGCTGGCGCTGGAACGCGTGCGCGAGCAGCTGGGCGTGCGCGAGGCGGCGCTGGTCGGTGCATCGGGCCAGGTCATCGCCAGCGCCGGCGGCACGGCCGCGGCCATCATGCCGGAGCGGCCTTCGCCCACCTTGCTGCGCCAGGCCCGCAGCGCGCGCAGCGCCAGCCACCTCGAAGGCCTGGACGACGAGCCACAGCCCGGCAGCCGGCCCGAGGCCCGCGTGCGCGCGGTGGCGCTGGTGCCCAGCAACGACATCAGCCTGTCCGGCGGCGAAGACCGCTTCCTGATGGTGGTGCAGCCGGTGCCCCAGCAGCTGGTGGCCCATGCGCTGTCGGTGCAGGCCGCCTATCGCGAGTACCAGCAGCGCGCCATCGCGCGCGATGGCCTGCGCCGCATGTACATCGGCACGCTCACGCTGTCGCTGGTGCTGGCGGTGTTCGGCGCGCTGCTGCTGGCGGTGATGCTGGGCAACCAGATCGCGCGGCCGCTGCTGCTCTTGGCCGACGGCGTGCGCCAGGTGGCCGATGGCGACCTGACCGCCAAGCCGGTGTTCGCCTCGCGCGACGAGCTGGGCGGCCTCACGCGCAGCTTCGCGCAGATGACCGAGCAGCTGGCCGAGGCGCGGGCCCAGGTGGAACGCGGCGTGGCGCAGCTGGAGGGCGCGCGCACCCGGCTGCAGACCATCCTGGACAGCCTGACCGCCGGCGTCATCGTGTTCGACAAGCGCGGCACCATCGACACGGTGAACCCCGGCGCCACGCGCATCCTGCGCCAGCCGCTGTCCGCCTACCGCGGCCGGCCGCTGTCCGACGTGCCCAACCTGGCCGAGTTCGCCCAGGCCGTGTCACAGCGCGCCGACCTGCACCGCGACAGCCCCGAAGCCGGCGAGCGCGACCACTGGCAGGACGCCTTCGAGCTGAAGGTGGGCGAGCAGGAGACGGTGAACCTGCTGCTGCGCGGTGCGTCGCTGCCCGGCCAGGCCCGCTTGCTGGTGTTCGACGACATCACCGAGGTGGTGTCGGGCCAGCGCTCGGTCGCCTGGGCGGAGGTGGCGCGCCGCCTGGCGCACGAGATCAAGAACCCGCTGACGCCGATCCAGCTGTCGGCCGAACGCCTTCAGCACAAGCTGGAGGCCAAGCTCGTCGGCCCCGACCAAAGCATGTTGCAGCGATCCGTGGCCACCATCGTCGCCCAGGTGCAGGCGATGAAGCAGCTGGTCAACGAGTTCCGCGACTACGCCCGCCT